>CAZFBB010000004.1:44576-51062 GCA_964517235.1 uncultured Fusobacteriaceae bacterium | reverse complement strand
CTATTGTAATCAAAACCATTTTTTAAATGTTTGTACAAAGAACTAACATCAAACTCTGTTTGTAGTTCAGTTATATTCTTACCTTTTTTCATGATTTTTAAAACACTTTTTCCTTCTTTCATATCTTTAAAATTAAGATAGTCTTCTAAAAATTCATCTAGTGTATATACGATTTTTTTTAAATCAAACTTATTAGCTAAAGTATGTAAATAAGGGAGCCTTTTTCCATTTTTCATAAAATAAAATTGATTATCATGAAGTTTTTCTTTAATTTTATCTTCACTATACACTTCCAAAAGTCTTTTATGAATGTTATTCCTACTCTCAACTCTCCTATCGGTTATTCAATTTCTATTCTAAACCCAAATTATTTACGACAAAGCCCTATCCCATCTCCAAAGGGTAGTAGCACAAAGTTATGCTCTGTATATAAATAGTCTATAAATTCATTAAGTTTCCTTACTATAGTTTTAAATCTCTTTGGATATTCCTTATATAGATACCCTCTGAACATAATATTATCTATGAAGATAATTCCATTTTTTGCTAATTTTGGATATACTATATCAAAAAACTCTCTGTATTTCCCCTTTGCAGCGTCCATAAAGATAAAATCATATTCCTCTGTAAATTTTGGTAACTGTTCTAAAGCGTCTCCAAAAATTAAATTCACATTAGTTAAACCTATTTTTTCAAAGTTTTCTTTAGCTTTATCATAACGGTCTTGGTCAATTTCAATAGTAGTGACCTTACCTTCTACTTTGGCCGTTTCTATAGCCATGATAGCACCACTATAACCAATGGCTGCTCCTATTTCTAAAATGTTTTTATATTTACCATTATTAACTGTAAATTTCAAATATTCTGCCACTTCTTTAGTAATAATTGGCACATTATGCTCTCTTGCATATTCTTCCATAGCTAATATATGTTTATTTTTTTCTTTTATTTTACCTGTTATATATTCATTTGCTTTTCTTAATTCATCTAACATTTTAGTCCACCTTTTTTAATTTTGCTATATAAAACCCGTCTAAATATTTATCGATTATTGTTATTCCACCTAGTTCGTCTTTGATATATTCTATATTATTTGGCATTTCGACCTCTTCTACCCTATAGTTCTTATGCTCCTCTAAAAATTTGGCTAAATTATCCTTGTTTTCCTCTTGCAATAATGTACATGTTGAATAGATTAATATTCCACCATTTTTTAACCTCTTACTACTTGATACAAGTATGTCATACTGCAACTTTGATAATTCTTCTACATTCTTCATTTTTTTGTTATATACTGTTTCTGGTTTTTTTCTAATTACTCCAAAACCACTACATGGAGCGTCAACTAAAATTTTGTCAAAATCTTCTTTTAATTCATGAGCTTTTCTTCCATCATGTAATTTTGCTTCTACTATATCTATTCCCAATTTGATAGAATTTTTCTCTATAAGTTCAATTTTATGTGTGTGAATATCAAGTGCTACTATCTTTCCTTTATTATTCATCCTGTCTGCAATTGCAAATGTTTTTCCACCAGGTGCCGAACAACTATCAAGAACTATATCATTTTCAGAGGCACCAAGGAGGGTCGAAGCTAAATAGGAACTTCCATCTTGCACAATTATTTTGCCCTCTTCAAATTGAACAGTATCTATAAGGCTCTTTCCTTGTAAATAGTATAAATCTCCTATTTGTTTTACTATTTTCAAATTGTTTTTTTCTATCAAATCTTCAAATTCTCTACTTGTATATTTTAAATTATTAACTCTGTAACTCATAAGTGGAGTTTCTTTAAGAGATTTTAAAAGTTCCAAACTCCTTTTTCCATATTGCTTATTTATCTTTTCTACAAACCATTGGGGATATGAATAAAGTCTTCCATAATCTTTTTTATCTTTCAATTCTTTTATTTCATTATCCATTTCCCTCATATAACTACGAAGTAAACCATTTACAAATTTTGATAATACTGGCCCAAACTTTTTTTTAGTAAGCTCTGTTCCTTCCCAAGCAACACCTTTATTATCACTATCCATAAATGTAGCTTGATAGATAGAAATACGAAGTAGATTACGTATCCATTGTTTTTTTATCTTTTTGGCTCTTTTATCTATTTGGTAATCTAAAAATATTAAATTTCTAATTACACCATAAAATATCTCAGTTAAAAATGCCTTTTCTCCACTAGATACTTTGTTTATTTTTAAATACTCATTTAATGCTATATTAGAGTATTTTCCCTCTTCATACTCTCTTAATAATTCTATTGCTCTTAATTTTATATTCATCTTCAACCTTCTTTCATAAACTATTTTATATTATATAAGAATTTTTAAAAAGTATCAAGGATTATGATTTATTATGTATTTTACCTAAAAGTTAGATAAAACTATTAATTCTTAACTATTCTATCCTATTAGAAATATAACTTTATCTCTCTCAATATCCAGATAGAACTTTTTCCATATTTATACTCACTATAATTTCCTAAACAAGAAAAAAAGCCGATTACTCAGCTTCTACTCTCTATCATAATATATATCAAATACTCCCTTTGAAACATAGTCCCCTTCCAAATATCTTTTTACCTTTTCATACCTGTCATTATTCCTAACTGGAAAATCTTCCAAATTATATTTGTCTGGATCTATAAGTATGCCTATAAGGGCAATATACTCATCTTTACTCAAGTGTACAAAGTTCTTTTTATAATAATACTGGGAAGCATCTTCTATTCCATATATATCTTTACCAAAAGACATAATATTTACATATACTTCAAATTGCAAATCCTTTGAAACTATTGGATTAACAGCAAATCTAGCTATTAAAATCTCCTTTAATTTGTCCTTTTCAACTTTAAAGATTCTTTTTACTAGCTTTTGACTTATTGTATTCATCCCATTTCCCTTAGTCATAAAATCTATACCTTTATGATTATAAAAATTAGGATCTTCTACTTTTAATAATTGTTCAACTCTTTCATTAGTAAAATCAATTATTTTTAGTCTATAAGCATCACTACTTAAAAAGACATTTACCATATCTAGTGTAGTTTTTCTTGCTTTATAAACTTCTAAACTATAATAGAAAGTTGTTAATCCAAATATTATTAATAAAATTCCTGTAATTAGTTTTTTCATAATATCCCCCTAAAACTATCTTATTACTAGTTTCGTCATTAAAAGAAAAGTCTTTATAGTTAATTATCCTTTAGTTTCTATACTTTTATATAATCTTTTTAACTTTAATCTCTGCAAATTTACTTTTCTTTCTATCAAAATCAACAAGTGTCAAATAAATAAAGATTTTATTATTTTACAAAAAAATCAATAAATTCTCTTTAATTTTTCCCAATCTTTTTCTTATCCCTTTACTTTTAAAGGAAAGATAAGAGATATTTGTCACTAAAAAATTATTATCTTATATTTTGTAATTATCTTTATTTTTTTATATTATAACACATTAATTTTATAATTCAAGTTTTTTAAATTAGGATAAATAAAAAATTTTCTAAGTAACTTCATAGTTATAGGTAACAATTTCCCCTTTAATTTTTTCAATTTTACCCTTTTTAAGAAAAATTTATAAACAATTTAGATTATTTTATGAAAAATTTTAATTTAAGGGTTGATTTATAAAAAGCATGTTATATAATTAAATCAATAAGGAGGTGTAAAATGGAAATTACAATTTTTAATGAAATTAGTTTAAATGGAAAAGAGATGCACCTAAAGGATATGCAAGTCTATTATGAAATAGACCAGTTAATACCATGTAAAGGGATTTTTATTGATGGTCCAAAGGCTTTTAATATAATTAGTGGAAATAAGCTAGAGGACGATAAAGATTTAGTTAAAAGTAAATATACCCATGACCCTTGGAATCCCTACCTTATTGTTTTAGATATAAAAGGTCTTCTAAATGGTTATCTCCACAATTTTAGACAAAAACAGGAGATTAGAGAAATAATCGTTTTAGTAAAAAATAATAGTCCACAAGAATATCTAAAATATTTAAAAGATAGAGACTATACTTATGTAAATATAGAGCAATTTAACAATTTAATAGAGATATTTGAATACTTAGAAAAAGAGTTTAATATAGATAAAATAAGATTTGAAGGTAGCATTCGTTACCATAAAGAATTATTTGATTATAAAGGCACAAAGGATTTTTACCTTTTAATTGATTCTATGGTTACCAGAGGTAAAGTTGACGGTTTTAATATGGGAAATTATCCTGAATTTGAGTTAGTAGAAGTAAAGATACTCCATCATAACTCACTATTAACCCATTATAAAGTTCACTAAATAAATATCTTTAATAATAATATAAGTTAAAAGAAATGACTGATTTTTTTAGAATCAGTCATATTTTTAAAATAATAATAATCTTTTACCTTTAAAAGTAAAATTTTATTTGCTTTTTATTTAAGTATACCTATATAAGAAATTTAGATTAAGTTAGAGAAAGGAACCTTAAAAATTGAGAGCTTTTTGAAGTTCTTAAGAGCCACTTTTGAAATTTAGTAACTATAGTAGTTACTTAAATCTTATTTCTTATGTGAGTAGTTAATTTTTAATAAATAATCCTAGCTAGATTTACTTGTGTCTCCTAAAACTTTTTTCAAAACTTCTACCCTACTACTTAAATAAAGCAAATTGATTCTCTCCTACAATTTATACATAACTTCTACTACTTTACCAATAACAGAATATTCTTCCCTATCCAATATGACTATAGGATCATAACTGTAATTATCAGATAATAATATAGTTACACCATCTTTTTCTTGTATCTTCTTTACTATAGGATTATTTTGATATACAAATACTCCTATTTCGTTATTTAAAAGTTCTACATCTTTTTTAACTAAAATAGTGGCTCCGTCGGGAATAGTCCTATCCATAGAATTTCCATCTACTTTTATACCAATTATTTCACTTCCATTTCCTAATCTAGGTATAGTTATATACTCCAAGATTTCTCCATATTCCAAGTTACCACTAACTCCAACATGGACTTTTGAATATACAGGTATATCTTCTTCTAATTCTAGAGAAACTAACTTATCTTCAGATGACCTTTCTAAATATCCTACAATCTTATATAAGATGTTATAATCAATTCTCAAAGCTTTAGCTATTGCCTGCAAATGGAAAGGATTAACTTTTTTTACAGTTCCATGTAAAATTTTATGCAAAGCAGAAGCGTCAATCTTAGCTAAAACAGATAACTGATTATGACCAAGTCTCCTATGTTCTCTTATATTGTTAATATAATTAGCAAGTGCTGTTCGTTCTTCTTGAGTAACTTCTGTTCTATACATCTAACTCTCCTTTGTCTAATATAGTCATTTATAATTATAGCTTCACTGATTTTAAATGTAAATGAAATTGAAAAAAATCATTGACATTAACAAAAATTAAAAGTATAATTCAAATATAAACATTTATAAATGTAATTATAAATAGATGTGATAAAATGAATCATTTATAGATAATAATTCTGCTGTAAAATACTAACTTTTCCCATAATACTCATATATTGATTTCTAAAATTTAAAAGAAGATAGATTTAAATACTCAAAATAAGTTAAATATACTAACTTTGTTAAATTTTACCTTTCAATTTATAGTATTAATATAATTCCTTCTTAAGTTTTTTCCATTCTATATTGATATATAATTAATTATTTAAGCTGAGAGGTGAAAAATTGGATTTAAAAGTATATTTATATAAGAAGCAATTAGAAATTAAATCTATTCAAAAAAAGATAGATAAAATTATATCAGATATGATAGTTATAGCTGAATATATACCTATTGGAAAAGCAGAAGATAAAGATATACTAAGAGTATTAAAAAGTAGACTAAAAGAGGAAAAAATAAAGTTTGATATATCCTTTCAAAATTTATTAAATTTAGAAAAGGAAATTAATGGGGAAAAAGAAAAGGAACTTTGCCAAAAAACTTTAGATAGAGTAGTAACTAACTCTAATTCAAAATGTAAACTCTTTCAAACAGTAGTTATCTTTCGATTTCTGACTTTTAAAATAATGTAAATTTAATTATATCAAGCAAGTTAAAAGCCGTGTTTCAAGTGGGTTTTGGGAGTTTTTTTTTAAATTGTAGATAAACATTGTAACAATATTTTCCTCATAGTATTTTCATCTCGCTTCCAAAACCTTCATTTTTCTTTATTAAACATGAGATGAAGCAGTTAGTAAATAATAAGTGATAAATAATAAGTGATAGTTAGTAGTTAACAAATCTTTTAACGATAGATTCTATCTTAATTCTCTATATATGTACTTTTAAGTCATAAATGTCCTAAAAAAAATTTGAAGTTTTTTAAAAAACATTCAATTTGGATATTTTATGTCTTCTAAAGAATTAACCCCACCCCCACCGACTTCCAAAGTTAGTGGGGGGCGTTTTTTTTATTCTTTAAAATCTTTTACTTTCATTTAAATACTACAAA
>CAZFBB010000004.1:0-44476 GCA_964517235.1 uncultured Fusobacteriaceae bacterium | reverse complement strand
TAAATACTACAAAGATATTTATCAAAATACCTTTTGTTAAATTACTCCTACTCTAACAACTCCCATTTTGATTGCAGTGTCAGCAACAGCCTTTGCTACAACTTCTACTACCCTTTTATCAAAAGCATCAGGAACTATATAGTCCTCTCTCAACTCATCTTCACTAATAACACTTGCTATTGCTTTTGCACTAGCTAGCTTCATCTCTTCATTTATCTCAGTAGCACCACTGTCAAGAGCTCCTCTAAAAATTCCCGGAAAAGCTAAAACATTATTAATTTGATTAGGAAAATCAGACCTTCCTGAACCAGCTATCCTTGCTCCAGCTTTTATAGCAAGGTCTGGCATGATTTCTGGTGTCGGGTTTGCCATAGCAAAAATTATAGGGTCTTTTGCCATAGAGCTAACCATCTCTTCATCTACCAAGTTCCCAGCACTTACACCTAAAAATACATCTGCTCCTTTTATAACTTCTCTAAGGTTCCCCTTTTCTACCTTTGGATTTGTTATTTTTGCTATCTCTTCATGTACTATATTATTCTCTTCTTTTCCTTCATATATAGCTCCAAATCTATCGCAAGCAACTATATTTTTCACTCCAAGGTTTTTTACCATTTTTATAATGGAACTTCCTGCTGCTCCTACTCCATTTACAACTACTTTAATATCTTTTGCTTTTTTACCAATTAACTTTAATGAATTAATAAGTCCTGCTGTTACTACTATTGCTGTACCGTGTTGGTCATCATGAAAAACAGGTATATCAAGTTCCTTCTTTAATCTTGTTTCTATCTCTATACATCTAGGTGCAGATATGTCTTCCAAGTTTATTCCACCAAAAGTAGGTGCAAGCAACTTACAAGTTCTTATAATTTCCTCTGTATCTTTTGTATCAAGACAAATAGGAATAGAGTCTACCCCTGCAAATTCCTTTAATAATATAGATTTCCCCTCCATAACAGGTAAAGCCGCCTCAGGACCAATATCTCCTAGTCCAAGTACTGCTGTACCATCTGTTATAACTGCAACCATATTACCCTTACTTGTATATTTATAAACATTGCTTTTATCTTTCACTATTTCTCTACAAGGTTCCGCCACTCCCGGCGAATAAGCAAGACTTAAATCCTCCTTGTTTTTCACTTGTACTTTACTTACTATTCCTAATTTACCTTGGCTTTTTTCATGTAATTCAAGCGCTTTTTTATAAACGTCCACAATCTTTCCTCCATATCTTATTTTATCTGGTATCTTTCCTTACCTTCACTATAAAGATCATCACCACTAGGTGTATTTACAACTATTACTGGAAAATCCTCTACTACAAGCCTTCTTATAGCTTCTGTTCCAAGGTCTTCATATGCAATAATTTTACTTTCTTTTATACTTTTTGCAATAAGTGCTGCTGCTCCACCTACTGCACCAAAATATATACCATTGTATTTTATAATGGCCTCCTTAACCTCTTTGCTCCTTTGACCCTTCCCTATCATACCCTTTAAACCTTTTTCAAGTAATATAGGTGCATATGGATCCATTCTGTAACTAGTTGTTGGTCCTGCACTTCCTATTACTTTACCCGGTTTTGCTGGACTTGGCCCTACATAATATATAATTTCCCCTTCTAAATCAAAGGGTAATTTCTCACCATCTTCTATTAATTTTACTAGCCTACCATGGGCTAAATCACGAGCTGTATAGATAACTCCACTTAATTTTACACTATCTCCAGCTCTAAGTTTTTTAATATCCTCTTCCTTTAAAGGTGTTGATAATTTGTATGTGGCCATTATATTATCACCTCTTTATGCCTTGCTGCATGACAATTTATATTTATTGCTAATGGCAATTGGGCTATATGACATGGATGTACTGCTACTTTTACACTTAGTGCCGTTGTACGTCCCCCAAGTCCCATAGGTCCAATTCCAAGTTTATTTATCTCCTCTAAAAGTTCCTCTTCTAATTTTGCATAAGTTTCATTTGGATTTTTATCATCTATATGTCTAAGCAATGCTTCTTTTGCCAATAATGCCGATTTTTCTAAATTTCCACCTATTCCTATTCCAACAACTATCGGTGGACATGGATTCCCTCCTGCATTTTCTACAAAATTAAGTACAAACTTTTTTACTCCCTCAATACCATCTGCTGGTTTAAGCATAACTACTGTACTCATATTCTCACTACCTCCCCCTTTAGGAGCGAGAATCAACTTTATTTTATCCCCACTTACAATTTTCGTGTGTATAATAGCAGGTGTATTATCACCAGTATTAACCCTATGAAAAGGATCTTTCACTATAGATTTACGCAAAAAGTTATCACTATAACCTATACGAACCCCCTCTTGAATAGCTTCATATATATCTCCCTCATATTCTACATCTTTACCTATCTCCATAAATATTACAGTTAATCCTGTATCTTGGCACATAGGAACCTTGGTAGTAGAAGCTAATTTGTCATTTTCTAATATTTGATTAAGTATATCCTTTGCCACTGGACTTACTTCTTCATTTACAGAAACTTCTAATTTTTCCATTACATCTTTAGGTATATGAAAGTTTGCATCTGCACACATTTCTCCTACCAATTTTGTTACCAAACTAAGGTCTATTTTTCTCATAATCTCCACCTTTTCTTTTTATTACCATATCTAATTTTATAGGAATCATATCAAAAAGTAAAGGAAGAATAAGTTTTTATTAATTCACAAAGTAAAAATATATATGACTTTTATTGCTTATTTACCTTGTCTTATATATACTTAATAAATAATATTTATGTGATTTTTTTATTTATTCCAACATAGAATTGAATTCTCTCTATTTTTAGAGTAGAATCTTTGTAACTAGAGTGCATACAAAAGATTGAGGTATAAATTCTAATAAGGAGGTATTCTATGGGATTACAGTATTCATATGCTAGTTTAGAAAAGGAGTTTGCCCATGAACTACGGGACAGACTAAACCATTCAGAAGATGGTGGTGATGTTTCTAATATGTTCTCTCATATTATCACCAAGATGTTAAACAAGATTTTTGGTGAAAAGTTAACCATAAAAGATCCCGATATTATTTTTGAAACGCAGGGAGATATCCATTTTAGTTTTAGCAGACGTTTGTTAGATAATAATATCTTTACAGATTGTCTGGAAAATTCAGATATGGGAAATATCATCTCTCGTTTTGCTGATTCTTGTTATCATAGGTATCTACATCTCAATAAACATTTGGAAAAAAGTAAGTTAAAAATTAGACATTAGTTGCTGGAGAAATCTCCAGCTTTTTTTATACAAAAAATTTTAACGAAATCTTTTAAAATTATATTTTCAACCTATAATTAAAAGGTTAAAACCACAATCAATACTAATAAAATAACAATTATTAATAAAAAAAAATTATTTATTTCTTCTAAAAAAGTTTTTTATACTTGAAAAATATAATTTTACATATTAAAATATATTGTAACGAATATTACTAAATTATAGGGAGGATATTGATGAAGAAAAAGATTATGTTAATTGCAAGCTTACTGATTACCAGTGGCTTAGCATATGGAGCAACTAATTTGGACTTTAGTGGAACTAATATAGAATGGAGAACAAAACTCTATGATACTAGTGCCGGATTTTTTGCTGATGATTCTGAAGGAGATTTATTGCTTAATGCCAAATGGGCTGTAAATGAAAATTTAGCTTTAAATTTCGAATTAGACACTGATGATACTACCTTTGCTAATGAGCATGGTGATGACGCCGTTAGTGTTACATTTATATACAATAACCTTAGTGATTTTGAAGTAGCTCTAGATATCGAAATAAAAAATGAAAATGGTACTCGTCTAACTATTGATGAAGGTTCCGACGCTACATATTTAAAATGGAAAGTTAATGAATCTACAGTTTTAGGTTTTTACCCGTATAATATAGGTACTGATTTAGGAGATGAATTTGAGACAGATTACACAGCTCAATTACCTGGAGTAGTTTATGAAAAAGCAAACTGGTATATTGGTTTAGGAGCAGATGCTGCTGGTGGTGAAACTGTTACAGCTCTTAAAGCTGGTTTTAATTACAATAATGAAAAACAAAAATACTCTATTGATTATACTGGAGCTTTTGGTGCTGTAGATAAATATAATTCTGCAGTTATAGGAGGAGCTTTTAGTGGTGGTAGAGATGGTATCGCCATCCAACAAGCTCTAAATTTCCAAGGTAATTTTAAAATGGGGGAAACACTTGGATTATTAATAGAAAGTGGGCTCACACTTACTTCTGATGATTTTGATAAACATATAAAAACTGTAAATAAAGAGGTTGACCAACTTGGATTTGGTATATTTGCTAAATTATCAAACAAAGTAGGCAAATATTATCCATATGCTTCTGGAAAATATATATCTGAGAGCTTTTTATTTGACGATGATGAGTCATTATTAGTTGCTGTCCAAAATGGTGGTGGTGGTGAAGGTTACCATGGTGGACTAGCTATTTTAGCCCTTGGAGTTGATTATCCTCTTCATCCAAATATTAATCTAAATGCTGAACTAGAATACAAAATGGCAAGTAATGAAGTTTATACAGATACAGACAAGGTTCCTACAAAAAATGATATGAATATTGCATTTGGTATCAAAGGAGAATTATAGAAATTTTTTAATTACAATAATTATTTAAAAAAATAAACTAAATATCTCACTCTAAAGGTCTTTAATACAACTAAAAGACTCAAACCCCTTATTCATCGAGGGGTTTTTTATTATACCTTGTTAATGATAATCTATTTAAATTAACTTCCCCTTTAATTCCCTTCCAATTCTCTAGATAAATCTACTTCTCTCCTACAAAAAATTTTATCTATAAAAATCAACTACTTTCAATTTCCATTCTTTGGCCAAAGTTCTAGCTTTATTCATTGCTTCATCGTCCAATTCTTCCACATGATGACAATCTGAATTAACCAAAACTTTAACTTCCATTTCACTTACTATTTGCCAAAACTCTTTTCTAGGATAACTATATCTTCTACCCTGTGGTGTATCCTTTAATCCCCTTCTAACTCCATTAGCATTTAATTCTAGTGGAATATCAAGTTCTAAAGCTTTTTTACAAATCTTTTTGCTTACTTCTACAGCTCTCTCATCCCAATTAATATAAGCTGTTGCAAATATATCAGGATGAGCAACAAAATCAAAATATCCACTACTCATGGCTTTTAATATTCCCTCTTCAAAAGCTAATAAATCTTCCTTGCTTCTAACACCCCAAGAACTATATCTCTTTCCATCTCTAAAAAAATAATGAGCTCCAAGTACTAAATAATCAAACTCTAACTTTAATTTTTCATAATACTCATTGAATTCTTCAAAATATTCCAATTCCAATCCTGCAAATACTTCTATTTCTCCCCTATAAGAAGCTTTTGCTAACAAAATTGATTTGAGATAATCGCCCTTTTCCTCCATAGGCATACGATCAAAAAGATAATCAGGTAAGGGACCATGATCAGATATTCCTATAACTTTATATCCTTTTTTTATCCCTTCAACTACATAATCTTCTACATCTCCACTAGCATGCCCACATCTATATATATGTGTATGATAATTAACTTTCATAACTCTCCTTAATCTAATATCTTAACCTTTACATCTTCATTAACAAATATTCTTTTATTATCTCCAACATTAATATAATCACTAATTATAACAACTGGTGCCTCTTGAAACTTTTCTTCAATTGGATTTTTTTTAAGATTTTCACTTATTACCCTAACTTCTACCTCTCCATCTTCCAAAATTTCATCTACTATTATATCAAGAGCACTGTCCGTAGTTACTTTTATCTCTTTATTAGTATTTACATTTCCTTTTCCCTCTAAATCTTTATCATTTTCATCTTCTTTAATAATTTCTTCTTCTATTATTTTATCTTTATCAATAACAAATTCAATTTGTTTCTCTTCAAGTTTTTCCTCTAATTCTTCTATTTCCCCTTTATTCCCTGTTGTATATATTATTTCCTTTTCTATCACTTGACCATTTTCATCAAGTAACTCTTCTGTTCTAACAAGAGTACTTTCATCTTTACCTCTATTTAACAATTCACTTTCTATAAGCTCTTTTAAATCTTCCTTTTCTATCTCAAATTCAACAAGTTTATTTCCAATAGTACCTTCAGCAATAATCCCTTCTGTTTCTACTACTATTACATCATCTTTTTTATCTATTTTTATACTTTTATCTCTTATTTCCTTTGTATTTTTAGCTAGAGTATTTTGGGCATTTTCTTCTTTTAGTTTAGCTAAACCATTAGTATAAACTTCTTCTAATAGATACTTCATATTCTTATCTCTTATCTTTTCACTTGGAGAGCCAAATATTATAGCAACATAATCATTGTTATTATAATTAAAAGAAACTGAAATATTATATCCTGCCTCTTCATGATGACCTGTTTTAAGTCCATTTACACCTTCTATTTTTTTAAGAAATTTATTCCTATTATATATGATCAAATTCTCTTTACTATTATTTATAACTGTTCTTTTTTTTGCTACTATCTTTTTTAGTTCCTTGTTTTTAAGAGCATAGAGAGATAATCTCACTATATCTCTAGCTGTTCCTTTGTCCATATTTTTCCCAGTCATACTAGTTGGCAAACCAGCAGGTGTATAGAATTTTGTATTTACCATTCCTAACTCATCTGCTTTTTCATTCATTTTATCAACAAATCTTTCATAATCTCCACATATATATTCAGCAATAGCATAGGTTGCGTTATTTGCAGAATGTATAAGAGAAGCCTCTAACAAATCTCTTAATTTAACTCTACTACCCCAATATAATTCAATTCTACTTCCTCCACGAAGAGCTGCATCTTTACTTATTGGAATCATATCCTCAAGACTCACTTGACCTTTTTCTACTGCTTCAAAAGTAATAACTGCACTCATAAGTTTTGTTATAGATGCAAGAGGATGTATGTAATTCCCATTTTCTTCATATATTATATTTCCTTCGTTATCTGAAAGTATTATACTTTTATATTCACTATTTACTCCCAACAAAGTACCCGTTAAGAGAATCATTATTAATATCTTCTTCATACCACTCTCCACTATCTTATTTCTTCAAGATCCACTTCAATTACTTGACCTAATTCTAATTTATCTATAGTTACCTTTCCAAATGTATCCCTTCTTAAATAGATTACTTCATTATTAACAGCTTTTAACATCTCTTTTACTTGATGAAATTTCCCTTCTACTATAGTCAAATAAATTTCTCTATCACTTATCTTTTCTACTTTAGATTCTTTAGTAAAATAGTTATCTAAAATATAAACGCCCTTCTCCAATTTTTTCATATCTTCTTCATTTATTTCTTTTGCTAACTTGCAATAATATTTTTTTTCCACATGATTTTTAGGTGATAACAAAGTATGATTACTTTGTCCATCATTTGTAAAGAGAAGTACTCCTTCTGTATCCTTATCAAGCCTTCCTACTGGCACCAAATTCTTTTTAATTACCCATTTTGGTAACAAGTCCATAACTGTTTTATTATATCTATCTTCTGTAGCTGTAATATAACCAGAAGGTTTGTACATTACATAATACCTATATTCTTTATATTCTACCCTTTTGTCCAGAACATAAACTTCATCTTCTTCAATGTTTATTTTTATTTTTGGTGATACTTCTATTTTATTATTTACCTTTATTTTTTTGCTTCTTAAAAGTTCTTTTACTTCTGTCCTTGAACCAAAACCAGTTTCAGTTAATAATTTATCTAATCTCATCTTTTCTCCTATCGTAATTCAACTTATATATAGTATCATATCTAATAAATTAAGTAAATTATTCAAAAAAAATTATATTTATTTGATAGTATCTTTTATAATTTTTTTAATAGATAAAAAAAATAAAAAATATTTTATTAATAATCTTATAATTTAAAAATATTAATTAGGCGTTGTAAATTCTATTTCAACGAGCTTTTTTAAGGGTCAATTACAATAAAAATGCCCCCTCTGAACAATACATACCAATTGGTATTTCTAGAGAAATATGATATAATTAATTGGGATATAAAAATCGATATTACATTTTGTGCAGGAGTGACTATGGGACAATTAATAACTTTATTTTTTCTAATTATTATAAATATATATCCTCATTTTTCAATAGAATGGGAAAAGGAAATCTTTATATTAAATAAAATTGAGTCTAAAAAAGATATAGACCGTTCAATTACAGATATAAAAGAAGACAATGATGGCTTTCTTTGGTTAGCAAGTGAAAATGGTCTCTATAGAATTTTTGGAGAACACATAAAGCATTTTAATATAAATAATTCAAATTTAAAAAATTTGTATATAAAAAACACCTTACTTGATAATAATGATATTTGGCTTATTAATAATTTTGATTATTTATACAAAGTAAAGGATAAAAAGGACATTGAATTAATTGATATAAAAGATAAATTAAATCTAGAATTTATAGAATTAAAAGATCTTTGCAAATTAGACAATGGTAGTATCTTAATAGCAAGTAACTTTGGTTTATTAATATATGTAAACAATAAAATTTCCTTTGTAAAAAACTTATCTATTGATATTAATTATGTAAAAGCAATTGATAACAAAAGGGTTTTGCTAAGTACCCATGAAGAAACAATAATCTACTCATTTGATAGTGAAAAGATAATAAAAAAACTTCCTATTAAAATGATAAAAGGCATTTATTATAAAGATAATATTAAACATATTTATAATAATAAAGAGGTCTACAAAATAACAGATGATCTAAAAATAACCAAGGTTTTTACCTTAGATAAGGGAATTATACAAAATGTTATCTACCATCCTTCATATGGGACTGTACTTGTATCAAATGAGAAAATAATGACTATTGAGGACAATAGATTATTAACTTCTAAAGATTTAGATTTAGAAATTAGAGAGATTTATTATACGAGACAAAGTAATATGATATGGTTTTTAACAAATAATGGTTTATATTATCTTAGTCAAAACCTACCTATAATCAAAACTTTTAATACCTATGAACATCAAAGTATACAGCTTGTATACGACCTTGATTTAGTCCATGATACAATTTTTGTTTCTACTGGTTTAACTGGCTTTTTTAAAAAGGAAAAGGATAAAAGATGGGAGAAGATTTCTGATTGTTATAGTCAAAGAGCTTTTTCTGTAGGAAATAAAATATATCTTGTTACCCTTGGTGACGGTGTTAAAGTATTTGATAAAATTGGAAATTACTTGGGAGAAGTAGATGAATTTAATAATATAAACTTAGAAAATCTACGTTCTGAAAAAGTCACTGATAACCATGTTTTTATTTTAATAAACAACAATCTATATCTATTTAACGAAGATTTAAAAGAGATTTCATCTTATAAATTTGAAGAACATGGAAGTTTTATTGAAAGTATTCATCCTAACCCTAATAACAAGATGCAATTGTGGTTAGAACTAAAAAATAAGGGTATTTATCTATATGACTTTGAAAAAAAATATACAGAAAAATTAATAAGTGGAAATGTAGAAAATTTAATTTATAAAAACAAAAAACTTTATTATTACATTAAAGATACTATTTATGAATTTAACTTAGACAATAAAATTAGTAAAGATATAGCTACTTTTAATGAGGATAAGATTATATCATTTTTAGTAGACTATAATAATAATTTGTGGATAGGTGGTGAAAGAGGTCTTTGGCACATTAAACCAGAAGAAAAATATATTAATTACTTTAGTTTTTTAGATAATGTACAAAATACTCCTTTCATAAAAAACCAAATTAAAGAAGTAAATGATATTTTATACTTTGGTGGAAAAAATGGAGTTATCTATTTCAATCCAGCATTAATGAACAACAAAGAAAAAGAAGTTAATTTAAAAATACTAGATTTAACCACTATGTCACCAGAAAAGAATATTAATGTATCTAATCTTAATATATATAAATTAAAAAAGAATAACAATAATTTTTATTTAGATTTTGATATTGACAATCATCTTGTTACTGGAGGAAGATATTATACTAGATTAATGCCCCTTGAGAAAGAATGGCAGGAAGTAAAGGAAAAAAAGGTTTATTACTCTAGATTACCTAAAGGAAGTTATGAATTTCAAGTTAAATACGAATATTATAGCCATACTCTTAAAAGTACTTCAGATAGTATAATTATAGAAATCCTTCCTGCTTTTTGGGAAAGTGATCGAGCTTTACAATTTTATTTCTTTACAGCTTTATTAGTTGGAATAACTATATGGCAATTTAATAAAAAAGTTATTTTAGCCAAATTTGATAAAAATGTTGATAAAGCTATTATTGATTTGAATACTTATAAAAATTTAGACGAATTATCCTCAGAATTTTTAACTAAAATTGTTAATTTGATTAATCATAAGGAAATTCTATTAACTTATACTATCTATCCTGATTGTAAAAGTTATGCTTATACATATAAAAATCAAAAGATAAAATCTGGTAAGAGGATTGAAACTATTCAAATTGATGAAAACATACCTAAAAATGCTTTTAATATAAACTGGTTAAAGGAAACATTTTACTATTCAATATATAATAATAACAACTTAGAAATATATTTCAGAACAAATCCTATCCATTCAAAAATTGTTCTATTTGATGTTGATAAGGATAAGAAGAGGGAATATTCTAAACTCACCCTTGCTATTGTTAAAAGAAGTAGCAAGTTATGGGATAGTGTTTTTGCCTATGAAAGATTACTTCGTGAAGTTAATATTGATTCATTAACAGCCATTTATAATAGGAGATACATGGAAAAGGTCTATGATTTTGAAGTAAAAGCTCTACTAAAATATAAGCGTAATTTTACTATTGCTTTACTTGATATCGATTATTTTAAAAATGTAAATGATTCCTATGGTCATGATTGTGGAGATTTTATTTTAAAGGAATTTTCTAAATTAATTCTCAATAATATTGAATCAAAAGATACTTTTGGTAGATATGGTGGAGAGGAGTTTTTATTATTAATTGGTGATGATACTTTCCAAAATGCAAAAGAAAAATTGGATAGACTTCGAAAGATAATAGAAAATTATGTTTTTGAAGACAATGAACATAAACTTCAGTTAACAGTTAGTATAGGTGCTTTTTATATTACTCCCAATGAAAATGAGTTAAATTTAGAAAGTGTTCTTAAAAAGGCAGATATAAATTTGTATAGTGCAAAAGAAGATGGTAGAAACAAACTTGTAATTAATTGATAATTACTTAATATTCATTAATAAGAAAAGCTTTATAACTATTTTGTTATAAGCTTTTTTTTGTTATTTTTTTCTAAAATATGTACTTTAGATAAAATTATTACATATTAGCTTTTCTAAGATTTTTATATATGATATACTCCTTCTACGGGGAGGATGATTAAATGAAAAAAAATTTAAAACAAAAGCTAATTTTTTTATTTTTACTTGTGGGGCTTACACCTTTATTATCTGCTTTTTTAGCTTCTATAAATATACGTTCAAAATCTATAATAAACCAAAGTATTGAAAGTCTGAGAGATATTGGAAAACTTAAAAAAGAAGAGATAGAAAATGAAATAAATAATATCCTTAGAGAACTAAAATTCATCGGTGAAATAGTAGATACAAATTCACCTTATGAAAAAAAAGAATTTTTAGGAAATATGCATAGGGGAATAAAGTCTTTTCTTTTAATAGAAAAGAATAAAGTAATTTTTACTTGGAAAAATAATTTGAACAGTTCACCAAAAAATGCTATTGAAAAAAAAACATATATTAAAAATGGCCTTTTATACTTAAATCTACCTATGGAAAATGACAAACATATTTTAGGTGAGATTGATTTAAAAATCTTTAATAGAATAACAACTAATTCAATAGGTCTTGGAAAAAAAGGAAGAGCATATATTGTAGATACTAATCATAATCTTGTTAGCAATCTAAATAATAACTTAGTTATTGGTAGCAATATAAGTAAATATCTAGAGAATAGTAGAAAGAATGTCATAAGAATAAAAGAAAGAATAAAATTGCAAGATATTAATGGATACTTAATTTTAGAAAAGGATTTAAGTGAAGTACGCGAACCTGTAAGAAAAATGCTAAAATTATCTGTTATTGTTACTTTATTTTGTACTTTTTTAATCTTTTTAATGGGTTATTATATTGCAAGTTCATTTACTATACCAATTATAAAATTTATAGAAAATTTTGAAAAAGTAACTAATGGATATTTATGTACTAGGATTAATATAAATAGAAAAGATGAATTGGGTATTTTGGCCAAAAACTTTAATGCTTTTATGGAAAAAATAGAAACTATTTTTTCTCAAGTAGATAATTTGGCTAAAAATGTAGAAGATAGTAGTGAAAACTTAGAAGGAGATATTAAAGTTATTGTGGAAGATAATAAAAAAGGAATCCCAAAACTTCAAGAAAGAATTAAAACTATACTTGATAATGTCTCTTCCCAAAATACTAGCTTAGAAGAGAGTTTAGCATCTTTAGAATCAATTTCTTCCAACTCAGCTATGCTCTCTAATTTGTTTGGAGATAACAAAAAAAAGATAATTATTACTTCTAATATTATTCTTAAATCTAAAGATGATATTAGTAGCCTTACAAGAAATATTAATGGAATATGGGAAAATTTAGATGAAGTGAATAATAATATTAATTTATTAATAAAACTTTTAAGTTCTATAGAAGAAATACTTCAAGGTATCTACAAGATCTCTGCTAAGACTAAATTATTATCACTAAATGCTACTATAGAGTCGGCTAGAGCTGGAGAAGAAGGAAAGGGATTTAGTGTAGTTGCAGAAGAAATTAGCAAGTTATCTATAGATACTAATGGAGAAACAAAAAAAATAGAAGATTTAATTGATAAGATAAAATCAATGATTGAGAAAGTCACTCTATCAAATAGAACCATGGGAAATTGGGTAGTAGAAGGTGTATCCTATGCCCAAAGAGTAGAAGATAGTATAGAAGATATTTTTATTAGTAACAAGAGCAATCTTGAAAATTTAGATAATCTAACTATAGCAGTAGAAGAACAAAAAAATTCTACTAAAGAGATAACAAATGCTATATCTCTTATTACCAAAGATTCTTTAGAGATTGAATCAAACATCGTTGAAACAAACAAAATTAATCTCATTATAAAAGAATACCTTACAGATAACCTTTTAAAAAGCAGAGAGTTGCTCTATAAAAGTAAAAATTTAGATAAATTAATCAAATCCTTTAGAAAATAAAATTTTCTTAAAAAAGAAGTTTTATTTGTCTCCGATTTTAGGTGTACCTATATAAGAAATTTAGATTAAGTTAACGAAAGGAACCTTAAGAATTAAGAGCTGTTTGAGCTCCTTAAGAACAAGTTTTGAAGTTTAGTGACTGTAGTGATTACTTAACTTATTTCTTATATGAGTACTTGATTTTTACTGAATAAAGAAGATTTATCTGACGTAGATTCAGTTATGTCTCCCAAGAGGTTGTATTACTTTTGTCTTGATACAAAAGTAATGATGTTTTTTCAAAAAACTAGTTGTTTGTCTTCAACCTGAAGACTGATTATTAAAATCAGTCTTCTATTTATTTTGTCTATTGTAAAGCTTCTAGAACTAGTTTACCCATCTCTTCAGTTCCAACCTTTTTATAACCTTCTGTAAATATATCTCCTGTTCTGTATCCCGCAGCAAGTACTTTTGCAACAGCATTTTCAATATTATTTGCTGCTTCTCCTAAACCAAGAGATACTCTAAGCATCATAGCTCCACTTAGAATAGTAGCAAGAGGATTAGCCAAATCTTGCCCAGCTATATCAGGTGCACTTCCATGTATAGGTTCATAAAGACCATTGCTTGTATCTCCAATACTCGAACTTGCTAACATACCAATACTTCCAGTAATCATACTTGCTTCGTCTGATAAGATATCTCCAAACATATTCCCTGTTACAACTACATCAAATTGTCTAGGATTTCTTACTAGTTGCATTGCAGCATTATCAACTAACATATGATTAAGGGTTACTTGTGGATAGTCTTTTGCTACTTCTTCTACCACTTCCCTCCAAAGTCTAGAGGATTCTAGTACATTTGCTTTATCTATGCTAGTTACTCTTTTATCCCTCTTTAAAGCAAGTTCAAATGCTATTTTTGCTATTCTTTTCACTTCATCTCTATTATAAATTTTTACATCATAAGCTGCTTCTACTCCACCTACTTCCTTACGTCCCTTTTCTCCAAAGTATATTCCACCTATAAGCTCTCTTACCATCATAATATCAAATCCATCTCCAAGAATTTCATCTTTAAGTGGAGAAGCATTACGCAACTCCTTAAATACCTTTGCTGGTCTAAGGTTTGCATAAACACCCATGGCCTTACGAAGCCCAAGAAGAGCCATTTCTGGTCTTTCCCTTCCTGGAAGCTTATCCCATTTAGGCCCACCTATAGCTCCTAAGAATACCGAGTCTGATTTTAAACATATATCTACTGTTTCTACTGGAAGAGGTGTCCCTTTTGCATCTATAGCACACCCTCCAGCAAGCACTTTTGTCCAATTTATTTTAACATTATACTTTGCTACTGCCTTATCTATTACTTTTACACCTTCTCTGATTATTTCTGGACCAATTCCATCACCTTCAATAAGAGCAATATTAAATTCTTTCATACTTTCCCCCCTGTTTTTAGTTAATAATTAATAGTTAATAATTAATAATTGTTAAATATTAATTATATTACTGCTTTTTTAGTACAAAAATAATAAAAGAAAATATAAGAAATTAAGATTAAGTAATTGCTCCATTTAATAAATTTTGAAATTTTCCCTTTAAAAACTTGAGTAATTGAAGATTTATCCTTCCATCAAACTAACTTAATCTAAATTTCTTACAATTATACATCAACACTAAAATCATAAAAAAATAACTATATCTCTATCAAAAAAGTTTTTATCCCTGTTAAACTTCTTTGTTTTTGTAACTCTGTGTTTAAACTAATCTATTAAGACTTCTTCTAAATATATTTCTATTATTCAACTTATAAGATAAGTCTCTATTAAAAATTTTATCTGTTATCCTTCTAATCTAACACAGATAATATACTTTTAATTTATAGTATTCATATCAATTTTTTTGTTTATTGCATTAATATAAGCATTAATACTTGCTTCCATAATATCTTCATCTATAGATTTACCTACTATTACACTTCCTCTATCATCAGCTATCTTAACTGTAACCTCTCCAAGTGCATCGGTACCATCTGTAATAGACCTTATACTATAATCTTTCAATTCAACTTTTACTCCTGTAGCTCTTCCTATAGCATTAAATGCTGCATCAATAGAACCATCTCCTATTGCTACCTCCATTAGTTTCTTATCTCCATGACAAATAACTACGCTAGCAGTGCAAATCATCTTATTTCCACTATTTATTTGAAAAGATTTAAGTGTATAGGTTTCTTTAAAGAATTTTTTATGATTTACTATAGCTTCAATATCTTTAAATGTCACATTTTTCTTTTTGTCTGTTAAATCTTTAAATTTGGTAAAAGCTTCCAAAGTTTCTTCATCAGAAAGCTCTATTCCCATATCCTTTAGGGTACTTGAAAAGGCATGTTTTCCCGAGTGTTTTCCAAGAACAATATTTGACTCTTGTTTTACTCCTACAGATTCTGGAGTAATTATTTCATATGTTGTTTTTTCCTTTAATACACCATCTTGATGTATACCTGATTCATGTGCAAAGGCATTAGCTCCTACAATAGCTTTATTGGGCTGTACATCTATACCACTTAGAGAGCTTACTAATCTACTTGTTCTATAGATATTTTCGCTAATAACATTAGTATCTACATTATATATATCTTTTTTTAACCTAAGAGCCATTACTACTTCTTCTAAAGCCGCATTTCCTGCTCTTTCACCGAGACCATTTATTGCGCACTCTACTTGTGTAGCTCCTGCACTTACTCCTGCTATACTATTTGCAACAGCAAGTCCAAGGTCATTATGACAATGTACACTAATGTCTACTTTATCTATACCTTTAGTATTCTCTTTTATATATTTTATAAATTCATAAAATTCATGTGGCAAAGCATACCCAACAGTATCAGGAATATTTAGTGTTGTTGCTCCTGCTTCAATTACTTTAGAAAAGACTTCACACAAAAAATCCTTGTCTGATCTATAAGCATCTTCTGCTGAAAACTCTACATCTTCACACAAACTTTTTGCATAAGAAACCATCTCAACTGCTCTATTAAGAACTTCTTCCTTATTCATTTTCAACTTATATTTCATATGTATAGGAGATGTAGCAATAAAAGTATGAATTCTAGGTTTTTTGGCATGAGAAAGTGCTTCCCATGCCCTATCTATATCTCTTTTACTTGCTCTGCAAAGTCCTGCAACAATACTGTTTTTTACCTCTATAGCAATAGCTTTAACCCCTTCAAAATCGCCATTAGACGCTATTGGAAATCCTGCTTCTATAACATCTACATTCATAGCTTCCAATCGCTTAGCTATCATTACTTTTTCTTTTACATTAAGATTGACTCCCGGTGTCTGTTCCCCATCTCTTAATGTAGTGTCAAATATTTTAATTTGCCTTTTCATGTCCCTTCCCCCTATTGTAATGAGCTTATTTATCCTTACCTATCCAAGACATCATCTTTCTAAGTTCAGTTCCTACTTTTTCCACTTGATGCTCTGTACCATCTTTTCTAGCTTCTGTCATAAAAGGATATCCTCTTTTAGTCTCATTTATAAAGTCTTTAGCAAATGTTCCTTCTTCTATATCTTTTAATACTTCTTTCATTGCTTCTTTTGATTTAGATGTTATAATTTTTGGTCCAGTTATATAGTCTCCATATTCAGCAGTGTTAGATATACTATCTCTCATTGCTTGAAACCCCTTTTCATAAATAAGGTCTACTATCAATTTCATTTCGTGCACACACTCAAAATATGCATTTACTGGATCATAACCTGCTTCTACTAATGTTTCAAATCCTGATTTCATAAGTTCAGTAACTCCACCACAAAGAACCGCTTGCTCTCCAAACAAATCTGTAACAGTTTCATCTCTAAATGTAGTTTCTAATATACCAGATCTAGAACCACCAACTCCATGTGCCCATGCCATTGCCAAATCTTTTGTATCTCCTGCTGGATCTTGATATACTGCTACTAAACAAGGAACTCCACTTCCTTCAGCAAATGTTCTTCTTACCATGTGACCTGGTCCTTTTGGAGCTGTCATAAATACGTTTACATCTGCTCTTGGTTCTATAAATTTATAAACAATATTAAATCCATGACCAAATCCTAAATATGCTCCTTCTTTAAGATTAGGTGCAACTTCATTTGTATATACATCTGCTTGTATTTCGTCTGGAATGAGTATCATAACCACATCTGCACTTTTTGTTGCATCTGCAATGCTTGCTACATTAAGTCCAGTACTTTTCACCACATCCCAGTTTTTACTTCCTTCTCTTAATCCAACAGTTACATCTGCACCACTATCCATAAGGTTAAGTGCATGTGCATGTCCTTGACTTCCGTATCCTATTACTGCTATTTTTTTACTTTTTAATACCTCAAAATTACAATCTTCTGCATAATAAACTTTTGCCATTTTTGTTCCCCCTCATATTTTATATTTTAAAATTAAATTTTTTATAGACTTCTGCTCATAGCACTCATACCAGTCCTTGCTATCTCTACTATGCCAAAATCAGACATTACTGTTATAAAACCTTCTATTTTTGCCATATCTCCTGTTAACTCTATTATCAAATTATCTGAAGTTACATTTAGAATTTTTGCCCTATAGATATTTGCTATCTCTATTATATCTGACCTAGTACTATGATCTGTTTTTACCTTCATAAGCATATGTTCACGAAGTACACTGCCTTCTTCAAATATCTTTACTTTTTCTACATCAATTATTTTGTATAACTGTTTTTGTATCTGATCAAGCATATCATAGCCATTTATTACTTCTATAGTTATTCTTGAATACCCTTCTTTTTCACTTTTACCTGCTGTTATACTCTCCATATTATATCCACGTTGTGTGAACAGCCCTGAAATTCGAGAAAATGTTCCTGGATTATTTCTAGCAATTACCAGTATATGATGTCTCTTTTCCATCATAATTCCCCCTTTGCACCCATCAGCTCATCAACTGATTTTCCACTAGGTATCATTGGAAATACATTTTCTTCTCTAGTTACCTTTACGTCGAATAATACTGGTTCCCTACTTTCAAGATTTTCCTTAAAAACTTCCTCTAATTTACTAGGATCCTCTACTCTTATTGCTTTCATCCCATATGCATTTGCAAGAGTTACAAAATTTGGATTAATACTTAAATCAACAGAAGAATATCTCCTATCTTTAAATATCTCTTGCCATTGCCTTACCATACCAAGGTATCCATTATTTACTATTACTATCTTTACTGGTAGCTTATACTGCATAATAGTCATTAGTTCTTGTGAAGTCATTTGGAATCCACCATCTCCCACTACACATATTACTGTATCATTTGGCCTTGCTACCTGAGCACCTAGTGCTGCTGGCACTCCGTAACCCATAGTACCTGCTCCTCCACTACTTGCTATATTTCTAGCTTTACCAAATTTGTAATACTGAGCTGTCCACATTTGATGTTGACCTACGTCGGTACAGACTATAGCTTCACCATTGGTCACTTTACTTATAGTTTCTAACAAGTATTGTGCTCGTATATTTATATTATTAGGTCTATACCTCATTGGATATTCCTTTTTCCAATTAAGTATTTCTTCTACCCAATCTTTATGTTCCTTATTCTTAGTTTTTTTAATGAGCTCTGCTAATACATTTTTTGCATCTCCAACTATTGGTATATCTGCACTGATATTTTTACTTATTTCTGCTGGGTCTATATCTATATGTATAACTTTTGCATTGGGACAGAATTTTTTTGTATCACCAGTTATTCTATCATCAAACCTCATACCTATTGCAATTACAAGGTCTGAATTATGTACAGCATAATTTGAATAAACTGTACCATGCATTCCTAACATCTCAAGATTAAGATCATGTCCTGGTGGCATAGCTCCAAGGCCTAAAAGACTCATTGCTACTGGTATATTTAATTTTTCAGAAAATTCTAACAATAATCCTTCTGAATTTGAGTTCACTACTCCTGCACCAGCTATAATTATTGGTTTCTTTGCTTGAGCTATGGCTTTAGCAGCCAATTTTATCTGTCTTGGATGACCTTGATATGTTGGCTGATAACTTTTTAAAATCAACTCCTGTTTATATAATTCTTCAAATTCCGAATAAGGCATACTATCAAGTTGTATGTCTTTTGGAAGGTCGATTAGTACAGGTCCTGGTCTTCCAGTTGTAGCTATAAAATAAGCTTCTTTAAAAATCCTTGGCAACTCCCTTATATTCTTCACTAAATAATTATATTTGGTAATAGGCATTGTAATCCCTACCATATCAGATTCTTGAAAAGCATCCTTTCCCAACATACTACTTGCTACTTGACCAGTAATAGCAAGTAAAGGTACTGAATCCATGTGAGCTGTCATTATTCCTGTTACAAGATTTGTTGCTCCTGGTCCTGATGTTGCTAAACATACTCCTAACTTACCACTTACTCTAGCATATGCGTCTGCTGCATGTGCACTGCCTTGTTCATGTCTATTAAAATAATAATTAATTCCTTCAAAGTCATAAAGTTCATCATATAGTGGTATTACTGCTCCACCTGGATATCCAAAAATATCTTCTACTCCTAATCTTTTGAGACACTCTAATACTACCCGTGCTCCATTTATGGTCTGCATTCTTTCCCCCCTTTTTTAAAACAATCTCACAATTTCATATCCTATATCATTAAGCGATTTTGTTATCTGTTCAATATGGCTTTCTCCATTTGTTTCTACTGTTACTTCTAATTGTACATATGTAAACCTATCTAGATTCTTAAACTGATTGTGATTAAGTTTGATTACATTTGCATTTTGTTTTGCAAGAGTTTCACTAATTGCAACAAGTTCTCCAGGTTTGTCTGTTAAATCTACTGAGAAGCTAAATATACGCCCTCTACTTACAAGCCCCTTTGTTATCATACTTGATATTGTAAGTACATCAATATTCCCACCACTTAAAACACTTACTACCTTTTTACCTTTTTCTTTCAGTTTTTTAGCTCCTGCAATACTTAATATCCCTGCATTTTCAGCAGATAATTTATGTTTTTCAAGCAGCACTAAAAAAGCATCCATAAGTTCATAGTCTGAAACTGTTACTATTTCATCTACACTATCTTTAACTAGCTCAAATGTTCTATCTCCAGCTATTTTTACAGCTGCTCCATCTGCTATAGTATGTACTCTAGGTAATTCAATTACTTTCCCAGCTTTCATTGCTTCTTTCATACACTGGGCTCCTTCTGGCTCTACTCCTACTATTTTAATAGTTGGTTTTATCTTTTTAGCAGCTTGAGCTATTCCTGCTACCAAACCTCCTCCTCCAATAGGTACAAGTAAAATATCTGCTTCTGGTAGTTCCTCTAATATTTCTAGTGCTATAGTCCCTTGTCCAACTATAACATCATCATCATTAAAAGGATGAATAAATTCAAATCCTTCTACTTCTTGAAGCCTTTTGGCTTCTGCATAGGCTTCATCATAAACTTCCCCAGCTAATACAATATTTGCACCGTAAGCTCTTGTTGCTTCGACTTTTATAAGTGGTGTTGCTTTAGGCATTACTATAGTCGCTTTTACTCCAAGTTCCTTTGCTGCATATGCAACTCCTTGAGCATGATTTCCAGCACTACTTGCTATAAGTCCTTTTTTCTTTTGCTCTTCACTTAAAAGGCTTACTTTGTTATATGCTCCTCTTATCTTAAATGCTCCTGTTACTTGTAAATTTTCAGGTTTAATGTAAATTTCATTTCCACTTTCCCTACTAAAAGTATCACTATATATTAATTTAGTTTCTCTAATAACACCTTTTAACCTATCTCTTGCTTCCTCAAACCGTTTAAGTTCTAGCATACCTTCCCCCTTATATTTCTTCTATTGCACCTTTATCAGCAGAACTTACCGTTTTTGCAAATTTTCTAAGATATCCTGCTTCTATAGTTGACACATAAGCTTTTAAATTTTTCCTTCTCTCTTCTAATACCTCATCTGACACTAACAAATCTAACTTTCTATTTGGTAAATTAATAGAAATTATATCTCCTTCTTCTACTAGAGCAATCGTTCCACCTTCTGCTGCTTCTGGACTTACATGACCAATACTTGCTCCTCTTGTTGCTCCACTAAATCTACCGTCTGTAATAAGTGCCACGTCTTTATCTAGTCCCATTCCCGCAATAGTTGCCGTTGGTGCAAGCATCTCTCTCATACCTGGACCACCCTTTGGACCTTCATATCTGATTACTATTACATCACCTTTATTTATCTTTTTATCCAAGATAGCATCGATACAATCTTCTTCCGATTCAAATACCCTTGCAGGTCCTTTATGAACAAGCATCTCTTTTGCCACTGCTCCTTCTTTCACTATAGAACCATTTGGTGCAAGATTTCCTTTTAATACTGCTAAACCACCCTTTGCATATATTGGATTATCAAAATTTCTAATAACTTCTCCATCATTTTTTCTAGCTTTTTCTGCTATCTCTTTTATATCAAGTCCCGTTACAGTTTTACTACCTTTAATAAGCCCATTTTCATTAAGTACCTTTAATACCGATGAAATTCCTCCAGCTTCATATAAATCTTCTATAAAATAAGTTCCTGAAGGTGATAGTTTTGATAATTGAGGTGTTTTTTGACTATATTCTTCAAAATCATCAATAGTTAATTCTACCCCTGCTGCATGAGCAATTGCTGGAATATGCAATGCTGTATTGGTACTTCCACCAAGAGCCATATCTACTGCAAGAGCATTTTGAAAAGCTTCTCTTGTCATAATATCTCTTGGTTTAATATCTTTCTCCACTAATTTTATAACTTGCATACCTGCACTTTTTGCAAGTCTAATTCTTTCTGAATAAACTGCCGGCACTGTTCCATTTCCCGGTAATCCCATTCCCATTGCTTCTGTTAAGCAATTCATTGTATTTGCTGTGTACATTCCACTACAAGAACCACATGTTGGACAGGCTGCATTTTCTGCACACTCTAACTCTTCTAAAGTCATATTTCCCCTTTCATATTCTCCAACATACTCAAACATATTTGACAAACCTATCTTTTGCCCTTTAAATTTACCCGCAAGCATAGGTCCACCACTAATTACAATAGAAGGAATATTTAATTTACCTGCTGCCATAAGCATACCGGGTACTACTTTATCACAATTTGGTATAAGTACCATTCCATCAAATGGTGTAGCCATACCAGTTGCTTCTATAGAGTCACTAATAATTTGTCTAGTTGGTAATGAATATTTCATTCCTATATGATTCATAGCTAATCCGTCACAAATACCAATAGTTCCAAACTCAAGAGGTATTCCACCAGCTAATCTTACTCCCGCTTTTACTGCATCTATAATTTGTCTGAGGTGCATATGACCTGGTATAATTTCATTATATGAACCTGCTATTCCAATTATTGGCCTACCAATTTCTTCATTAGTCAGCCCAAGTGCTTTAAATAATGATCTATGTGGTGCTCTCTTAACCCCTTTTTTCATCCTATCACTTCTCATAAAAATCCTCCTATTATTTATTTTTTTTATGATGTCTTCCACTAATTATATATAAAAAAAATAGCTAACCCTAAAGTTAGCTAAAAAAATACAGCTAACTCTGTTAGCTGTTTAAATACAAATAGAACTCTTACCCTTACTCATTGAGCCCAATTCTCCCATAGCTAACTGATTATGAAATTTACCAGCACAAATTACGACTAAGAGTATAATGAGTATAATAATTGTAATAATTGTATTTGATATTAATATCATAATCTTTTCCCCTTTTCTAATAAAATTTGTCCCATTAGCTATGGTACAGAATTCTTTTCTTATTGCATTAAGAATACCAAATACTTAAGTGCGTGTCAAGGATTTTTTAAAAGTTCTTTTTTTATCCTTACTTCTATAAATCAATAAAATCAGTAGTTATTTTTTTAATAAATATTATAGATATATACTTTATATAGAAAAAATTATTCTTTCATAATTCTCTCTAATTTTTCTTCTAATCTTAAGTAAATTTTGTATATGACTTAAATTGTACTTTTTAATAAAGAATCATCAAGTAAAATATTTATTAAAATAAAATATCAATTTTATTCCACTTTTGTATTTACTTAAGTAAAAAATCAAATCTTGTATGTCAAAGTTAGTTGTTCTTAATTAGTATATATTCCAAATTTAAAAACTTTATTGTACAACATATTAATTTTTGCAGAAATTTTTAAGAAATATTAGATTAAACTCCCTTTTATTCACCTCTTACCCAAATAGACAAGAGAGCTTTCTCGGAAAAAATTAAATAAATTAATTTTTTTTAACTAAATTTTCATTAATTTATTTTAATTTTAGTTTGTTTTTTTTACCATGTTAATTTAGGCCTTATTTACATATATCTTTATTTTATTGTTTTATTCAACTAAACATAATAAAGAATAAAAAATTAGGTAAATAATTACAACTATTGAAAAATTAATATTTTAAAGTTATAATTAACTAAAATGGAAGGAGTGATTAAATGAAAAAATTTTTACTTATTGCAACAGCAATCTTAGCATTAGCTGCCTGCAATAATAAAAAGATAGATAGTAGTACTAGCCAAAAAGCAGATTCTATCTATTACAATGGAAATATTTATACTATGGTAGACAATAACAAAGAGGTAGAGGCAATTGCAATAAAAAATGGAAAAATCCTTGCTACAGGTAGCAAAGATGAGATTTTTGCCTTGAAGGATACAGACACTTTAATAAATGATTTAAAGGGTAATACTTTAATGCCTGGATTTATTGATTCTCATAGCCATTTTGGAAATGCAATAAATTTAGCTAAATTTGCAGATATATCAAGTGCACCTGTTGGAGATGTAACAAATATCAATGATATTATTGTTAAATTACAGGAGTTAAAGGAAAAATTTAATATACAAGATGGAGAATTTATAGTAGGTTATGGATACGACCCCGATTTATTAGAGGAAAAAAGACATCCTAACAAATTTGATTTAGATGAAGCTTTCCCTAATAATCCCGTTTTATTAAATCATGTATCTGGTCACTTAGGTGTAGCAAACTCAGTAGCTCTTGAGTATTTCAATATAGATGCAAATACAAAAGATCCAGATGGAGGTGCCTATGAAAGGATAGAAGGAAGCACAGAACCTACTGGTTTATTGTACGAATATGCCTTCTTGAATATGGTTCTTCATTTGCCAAAAGCAAATTTGGAAGAAATTATCGAAGAGGATTTACCTCTTGCTATTAAATATTATGCAAGTAACGGTGTTACTACTGCAAATGACGGATTCAGTGACCCTAGCACTATAGAATTATTAACTAAAAGTGCCAATGAAGGTAAATTTTATATAGATGTAATTGCTTTACCAGGAAGTAAAGGTTCTACAGAGGTAATAACCGACCTTGACTATTCAAAAGAATATAAAAATCATCTAAGATTCGGCGGATTAAAGTTAGTATTAGATGGTTCTCCACAAGGAAAAACTGCATACTTTACAGAAAGTTACAATCACTCACATGACCATGGTATGGCTAACTTAACTCAAGATAAAGTTAATGAATTAGTTACTCTTGCCTATAAAAATAATATACAAGTATTTACTCATACTAATGGTGATGGTGCTGTTGACATGTTGCTTAATGCTCATAAATATGCACAAGAAACTCTTGAAGAAAAATTTGACGACAGAAGAACTGTAGCTATACACTCTCAATTTGTAAGAAGAGACCAGTTGGATAAATATGTAGAATACGGTATTATTCCATCATACTTTACTAACCATGCTTACTTCTGGGGAGATGTACATATAGAAAATCTTGGTCAAGATAGAGCTGAATTTTTAAGCCCACTTGTTACTAGCAAAGAATTAGGTCTTATCTATACTAACCATACTGATTATATGGTAACTCCTATTAATCAGTTATTTACTGCTATGACCGCTATTGGAAGGCAAACAAGAAGTGGATTAATTCTTGGACCAAATGAAAGAGCAGAAAGATGGGATGCATTTAAAGCTTTAACTATAAATGCTGCTTATCAATATGGTGAAGAAGATATAAAAGGTACTTTGGAAAGTGGTAAATATGCTGACCTTGTAATTTTAGAAAAGAATCCTTTTGAAGTAGAGGTAGAAGAAATTGGATCTATTACAGTACTAGAAACAATAAAAGAAGGTAACACAGTTTATAAAAAATAAGAAGAAGCTAGGAATAATTTCCTAGCTTTTGTATTAAAAGAAACATATTTAACACATAAAACAAATCTATCTAAATATTTTCATTGGTTAATTTAATATTTTAAATACTTAAATTACATTTCTGACTAAATAAATAATAAAACTCCACCCTATCTTCTCAAGTTAAATCTCTTACTCTTCCCTATTTCACAAAAATTATAATCTAATATTTTTTTATTATTAGTCATTTTTTTTTATTATTTTTATTTACATAAAAATATATAAACCAATAAAAACCTTTAAAAATTAAAGAATATAAATATAAAATATATAAAATTAATAAAATTTTTTTATTATTATTAGCTTTTTTCCCGATTATGTAGTATAATATAATAAAATTATGTTATTTGATATACAAGTATAATATTTAGTTTATCTTTATAAAAAATTCTTGTTATTTTTTTGTAAATCAGTATACTATATGAAGTAATAAATAATTTCGAGGTGATTTTTATGAAAAAAAAGGACATTTACCTCATATTTTTAACTACTACACTACTTATAGAACTCTACATTGTATATTTATTTCTTTATAGCAAAACCTTTTACTTTGGTGATTTTATCACTTTAAGTATTCTACTTTTATCTTTGGTAGTATCATTTTTTGAAGGAGCAGCTAAAGGAAGTGTTTTTTCCACTGCTGTGTTAACTTTGTATGGACTTATTATATCTGTCCAAAGTTTATTGGGATATGCATCTACTTTTAGACTTAGTTATTCTTTTGTCTTTATCTATCCAACTATTACATTTATTTGTGGATTGATGGGCAGTAAAGTAGGATTGCTCTATAAAGAAAATGAAAGATATAAAGAAGCTATGGAAAATTTAGTTACAATTGATATAGACAGTGGGTTTAAAAATAAAAGTGAGTTTTTAAGAGAATTAGAAAGTGAAATGTCAAGAAGAAAGAGGTATAAGGTACCCCTTACCCTTTTAATTGTTAAACTTAATTATTTTGAGGAATTAGAAGCTATCCACGGAGAGGATAATATGATTAAAATAATTAAAAATATTGCTAGTAAAATAATCAAAACTATTAGAATTACAGATAATAAATATCGTATTGAAAAGGATACTTTTGCAATTTTATTAAGCAATACAAATGAAAATGGAGCAAGAATTGTAAAAAGTAAATTAAAAGAATTATTATTAATCTCTACAAAAAAAGAATTAGATATTCCTTTTGAAACAAGAGTTTCTTTAATGGAGTATCAAGGTGAGAAGATGAGAAGTTTAGACTTTATAAAAAAATGTAAGGAGGATTTAGAGTATGATGTTTAAAGTATTTTTTTTCCTTCTGCTCCTCTCAAATATCTTTGCCAATACTCTAATATTATACGATACAAGAAGTGGACAAGACTTTTCTATAAATAATTTTATTACTCTTTTTAAAAATAGTAATATTCAATACAAGGTACAATACATAGAGGATTACAAAAAGGATTCATTATTATATTTTGAATCTCTTTTTATCCTTAATAATGACGGAATTATCAATGAATATTTAATTTCTGATATTAGAAAATTTAATAAAAATATACATTATTTTGGGGAAAAGTTTTTTTCTTATATTGACCATGAAAAATATGAAATTCCCTTTGATGGATATGGAGATAGCTTTTTATTTAGAGGAGAAAATTATGGAAGACTCCCTCTCATTAGAGGTAACCACAAGTATTTTGCAAGTAATGGAAAAGAAAGAACTCCAATAGTTTATGTTGGAAATAATATCTATTACTATAGTAAATACAACTCTTTTTCATACAGGGAGCTACAAAAAGAACTATTTTGGTTTAATAATAAACATGACTTCTACTATTATCTAGACCCAAATAAAGAATACCAAAGAAAAATTGTAGATTATCTTTATAAAGAAGGATTTATATTTAAAGTTACTGAAAAAAGTAATGGTTTCATAAAAACAAAAGTTATTTTTGACAAGGATACTAGAGGAACTGGTGTTAATCTTAATTCCTTTGAATCCTTAGAGGAATTTCTATATTTCCACAAACTGTACATAAAAGATTTAGATTATTCATTAAATGATTATAAATTAACATGGAAAAACCTATCAGCTGGAAAGAAACTTTCAATATTTTTCATTTTTATTTTAAGCTTAGTTATACTTTCCTTTACAGTTATGTTATTAAAATCAAATAAAATAATGAAAAATCGTTATTCAAAAGGAGACGATAGAAGTGGCAATAGTTAATATATTATTTGTAACATCCCTTTCTATTATCTGGTTTTTACTTGTCCTTAATATTATTCTTACCTATTTTGGTTATAAGTACTACCTAGATGTTAATAATAGAAAGATATCTATACTTAAGGAAATGAACTATTTCCCAAAAGTTTCTATACTTATTCCTGCTCACAATGAAGGGGTAGTAATAGGAAAAACTATAGAAGCCATGTTAAATATAGATTATCCCAAGGATAAATTAGAGATTATTGTTATCAATGATAACTCTAAAGACAATACTAAAGAGATTATAGAATCATATATGGAAAAAGACCTAAGCGGTTCTCTTATGATAGCTAATGTACCAAAGGAATTAGGTGGCAAGGGAAAATCTGCTGCACTTAATTACGGTTATAGCCAATCTAGTGGAGATTTTATTATTGTTTATGATGCTGATAATACTCCTAACTCTCTAGCTGTTAGGTATTTGGTATATGAAATTACAACTCATGATAATTATGGAGCTGTAATAGGTAAATTTAGAACTAGGAATAGGGATAAAAATCTTTTAACTAGATTTATAAATATAGAAACTCTTAGCTTCCAATGGATGGCTCAAGCTGGTAGATGGAAGTTATTAAAACTTTGTACTATACCTGGTACAAACTTTATTATAAGAAAAAGTATAGTAGAAACTATTGGAGGTTGGGACCCTGATGCTATAGCAGAAGATACTGAAATTAGCTTTAGAATCTATCAATTGGGATATAAAATTGCCTTTATGCCTCTTGCTGAAACATATGAACAAGAACCAGAAACTATAAAAGTTTGGTTTAAACAAAGAACCCGTTGGGTTGATGGAAACATCTATGTACTTAAGAAATTTTTAAGGGAAGTATTTAAATATAGAAATCCTCAGATATTATTTGATTTAGTATACTTCTTTTCAGTATATATACTATTTCTTACTTCTACTGTATTATCAGATATTATTATGATTTACCTTATCTTTTCAGGTAAAGAGTTAACACTTGATATTACTTTTTTCCCCCTTTGGATACTAGGTTATATAACATTTATATTACAAGTTGGTATAACTTTATCTTTTGAAAAGGGCGAAAGTTTTAAAAAAAATTGGTACATAATTGGATTAATGTACTTTACTTATTGCCAAATGTGGTTATTAGTTTCTATAAAAGGTTTATACAAAAATATTACTACTTCTTTATTAAAAAAAGAGATTAAGTGGTATAAAACAGAAAGATTTTAGGGTGATGATTATGAAGAAAATACTTTTATTTATTCTTTTAAGTTTATCTCTAATGGCAAATTATCAAGGAAGTTACTTTACTCCATCAAGTTTGAACTATAGAATAAACATATTAGAAGGAAATAATTATAGCACAAGTAAGGAAGAGATTAAAGTAAATGGATTTTATATTAGTTCCTTCTCTAATCTTGATTTTGCTCTAGTAGAAGCAAAGAAAAAAAGTACTAGATACAAGGAACTTCTTTTATTAAAAGAAGAAGATAAGTATAAACTCTATTATTTGGGTAAATTTGATAATCCCTTCGAAAAAGTAGAGTTATTACTAACTAGTATATATAGTAATCAAGAAGTAGAAGATGAACAAATAACTAGTAACAAGTGGTTCTTTTATGAAAATAAGCACACTTATATTAATTTGGAAAATAGACTTTATAGGATAGAGGATAACTTCTACTATCCCTCTGAAGATTATCCATATATAATACAAAATATTCCTACTGGTACAACTATAGTACTTGATGATATTAATGATACATACACAACAAAATTTTATAATAACTATTATTTTCATATGAAAGAAGTGTATTTTTACCTTAATTATACTCATAGTCCACTTATTGATACTAGTAAGTCTACTTTAACACTTTATATTAATAATATACCTGTATATTCAGAACCTATTAGCAATGGAAATAGAACTGTTAAAATTTCTATTCCCCTTGAACATCTAATAAAAGGTTTTAATGAAATTTGTATAAAAACAAATAATTATTTAATAAATAAAAAAAAATCCGATGAAGCAAATTGGCTTACAATAGAAAAAGATAGTTATATTCATATGTCTTATCTATTAGAAAGAGATGTACTAAAGTTACATAACTTCCCTTATCCATACTTCGTTTATGGACATAATGATTTAGTTAATACTTACATAATTTCTCAGGATAATATATCTAGTAATAAAGCTTTATTAAATTTGACTAGTTCACTTTCTAGACTTAATAAAAGTATAGACATTAAATATAAAATTAAAAGTATACATGATAAAGTAGAATTTGATAAAAACTATATTTATATAGGTTCTCTAAAAGATACTCCTCATTGGATTAGAAAATACTTATCAGATGAGATAATGGAAAGAAGTCAATACGAAGCTGTAACTTATGAAGTTCCCTTTGGAAAAAATAACAATTTGTTAATTTTAGGTTCAGACAACAATAAAGCTTTAGAAAAAATAGCTGAAATCTTTCCATATAAAGTTCATGAATTTTTAGATAATCCAACTTTTATAAATGAAGATTTTTACTTGTCCTATAAAAAATTTGATAATATCAAAACTCTAGAATCATTTGATTATAATGATATTAGTTTAAGGGGCAAAGAAGAAGTAGAAGTTAATTATACACTAAAACTACCTTTAAATAAATCATTAAAAAATGATGCAGAATTTTTGTTGGATTTGGCCTATAGTTCGTTAATTGATTCTAAAAAAAGTTTTGTTGATTTATATGTTAATGACATTATAGTAGCAAGTAAAAGACTAGATTCTACCATGAGCTCTAAAGACACTCTATTATTTAGGATACCTAAAGAGGTAGAAAATAATAATATTTTAAATTTAAGATTTGCTTTTACTCTCGTATCTGATAATCCAGATAAAATGTGGCTTAACATTAAAAAAAGCAGTAGTTTAAAAAGTGAATTTAAAGATAGAAACTTCTATTATTTAAATGATTTGTTTGGACCATACTTTAATGAAGAGGGTATTATGAATATAGATTTATTAATAGATAAGGATTTTTCTATGATTACCATAGAAAAATTAGTTAACTTTTTATCTTCTATGAGTAGTAAAAGTTTTATTCCTTTGAACTTTAATATAGTCTATAATCAAAATGATATTAAAGAAGAAAGAAATGCAATTATCTTAACAAAATCTCCACAAAATTTTGATAAATTTAATAAAGACTTGATTATAAAATACGATTATGAAAAAAACACTTTTGTAAGTAGACAGTTGAAGTTTGAAGGTAATTATGGAAGGAGAATAGGTCTAGGTCAGATAGTTAAAAGTAATAATAGATTTATTGTTGTATTAAGTGGACACAGTAATGAACATATTAATTGGGTATTAGATACTTTAATAAATAAAAATACTAAGTTAAATTCTAGTGCTTTTACTATAGATGAAAATAATATTATTAACCTTGCAAATGAAAGAATAACCAGAGTTGATAAAGATGCTTTTGAAAAGGATCATAGAAAGAGAGCTACTGATTCATACAAATTTGATGAATCAAAAGTTTTCGTAGGAATTATTGCTTTACTTTTATTCCTCTTTACATCAATTTTTCTCTACCACAAAAAAAATTAAAGGAAGTGATTAGATGAAGATAGGTTTAGTATTTGGTACAAGACCTGAAGCTATAAAATTTGCTCCTATTTATTTAGAATGTAAAAAAAGAAATATAAAATTTAAAACTATATTAACAGGTCAACACAAGGAGATGTTGCATAATGTTCTTGATTTATTTAATATAAAAGCTGATTATAACTTGGAAATTATGAAGGAAGGGCAAAATTTAAGTGAGTTAACTAGTAGACTTATAAAAAAATTAGACCCTATTTTCAAAAAAGAAAAGTTTGATTATATTTTAGTTCAAGGAGATACAACTAGTGCTTTTGCAGGAGCTTTATGTGCTTTTTATAATCAAATAAGAGTAGCTCACATAGAAGCTGGTTTGCGTACAGGTAATTTGTTATCCCCTTTTCCAGAAGAAGCAAATAGAAAACTAATTGGTAATATTACTAATATTCACTTTGCTCCTACTGTAGAAACTGCTTTTAACCTTATTAAAGAGGGATATAATAAAGATACGATACAAATAGTAGGTAATACTGTAATTGATGCTCTCTTATGGGTAAAAGAGAATAAAGAAGAAGAATTAAAAAATTATAGAAATTCTTTAGGAATAAAAGATAAATATATTTTACTTACTCTACATCGCAGAGAAAACCTTGGGGAAAATATGAGAAATATATTAAAAGGAATTAGATTCTACCTTGAAGATAAGGATTTTTACCTAGTTTTTCCAATGCATTTAAATCCAAAAGTTCGTGAAGTAGTTTATGAAATCCTTGGAGATTTTGATAAAGCCATTTTATTAGAGCCACAAAACTATATTAATTTTATTGCTTTATTAGATGGTTGTCATTATGTTATGACTGATAGTGGTGGAATTCAAGAAGAAGCTCCTTCACTTGGAAAACCTACTTTGATACTTAGAGATACAACAGAAAGGCCAGAAGCAATAAAAGCAGGTACTGGAAAACTTATAGGAACTAATAAAGATAATGTTATTAAATATATGGAGTTATTGGAAGGAAATTTATACGAATCTATGAGAAAAGTAGAAAATCCTTATGGACAAGGAATAAGTGCTGGAGAGATTATCAACATACTCTTAGGAGATAAATTGTGAAAAGAGGAATAGTTCTTCTACTCCTCTTACTTCCTATTTTAAGTTGTAGTAAAAAAACATCGGATGGAAAGCTATATAATAGGGGAGAACAAAAAGTAGAAGAAATTATTTTATTTGATTTTTTACATAATCATATGTTAAGTCCAGAAGGGGTAGTTTATACAAATTATCTAGATTCAGATACTATAGATATCTTGCCTAAAGGACATGAACTTCTTAGTGAAACTGTGGGGTTACAAATGATTTATTATCTATATACCAATAACAAAAGTGAATTCGATAGACTATACAAATTTACAAAGGAAGTATTGCAAGAGGACAAAATATATATTATGTGGAGATATCATAGCAAAATTCCTAACTTATCCAATTCATCTGCTACACTTGATGATATGCGTATAGCAAAAGCGCTATATTTTGCCCATGAAAAATGGCAAGATAAAAAATATATAGATTATTTTAATGAAATAAGGATTCATCTAGAGGACTATGCTATAAATAATAATTATTTAGCAGATATATATGATGATTATGGTAAATCAAATATAGTTGAATTAAGCTATTTAGACTTACAAACCATGAATATTTTTGCCAAATATAATAAACTTTGGGATGACGTTTATAAAAAAAGTGTTAAATTATTAAATAAGAGTATAAAAGAGAATATAGTTCCTTTACCACTTAAAAATTATGGTATTATAGAAGGTACCTTTGGTAAATATAAAAATCTGAATTTAATAGAAAGTCTTTATAGTATCTACTTCCTTTCATTAGTGGATGAAGTCAATATTAAAAGTATAAATTATATAAAAAAAGATTTATTAGAAGATAATCATATCTACGCTTATATAAATTTTGATGGCAGTATCAATACCCTTGAATCTTCTGCTGTTTATGGAATCATCATGCGGATAGCAAAAGTATTAGAAGACAAGGAACTTTATAACTTAGCTTATAATCGAGTTATAGAGTTTCAAATAAAAGATATAAATAATCAGATGTATGGCAGTTTTGATTCCGATGACCATACTATCTATTCCTTTGATAGTCTACAAGTATTACTAGGGTTAAATGAATCATATATGAAATAATAGTTTTTAATAATAAAAAGTATTTTGATTTTTAAAATATTTTATTTTCTTCTTGATTCTAATCTTTATTTATTATAAAATATTTTCAAGGAGGTCATTATGATTAAAGTTTTTAATATAATTTGGTTTGTATTTTTTGGTTTTTATGCAGCTCTAAGTTGGGTTTTTGCTGGCATAATATTTTATCTTACTATAATTGGGATTCCCATAGGAAAAGCTTGTTTCGAATTTGCAAAACTAAGTGCATTTCCCTATGGAAAAAAAGTTATAAAAGAAGTAGATTTAGTTGGAAGTGAAAATGTCCACAGCCTTAGAAAAATTGGTGGATTTATAATGAATTTATTGTGGTTACCTATTGGTATAATTGCATTTATTTATTATGTTATTGCAGGGGTTTTTGCTTTTATTTCTATAATAGGAATACCTATTGGTATTGTTTATTTCAAAATGAGTAAGTTTTTATTATCTCCAATAGGAGCAAAAATTGTAGAAGCAGAAATAGATTAAAAAAATTTGATTATTGGTAAAAGAAATAATATAGTGTAAAATACTACCTGTGTTATCTAATTTATAATTTATAAATAAACACGGGCAAGGGTCAACTTTTGTTGACCTTTTTTATTTTAATATTATTTTAAAAATTTAAATTCCCCTGGAGAAATCAAATAAGTTTTTATTGATTTTTCACAATTAATTTAATTTAAATAAAAATTAACTATTTTAAGAACTGAATTAACATAATTTTAAATAAATTCACTATCTTGCTTAATAATCTAATGCCTAAAAAAAAAACTGTATTAAATCTATATATAGACTCAATACAGTTTTTATCATGAAAGATTTTAGCCAATAAATTCATCCCATTCAACTTCTCTAAATCCTATTCTTATACCCCTTCCATTTGTAAGAATAGGTCTTTTAATCAACATTCCTTCTTTAGACAACATTTCAAATGCTTTTTCTTTACTTAAAGTTCCAACTATATCTTTTAGTCCATTTTCTTTATATACCTTCCCACTTGTATTAAAGAATTTTTTAATTGGATAATCACCTACTTTATAAAGCTCTAATAATTCTTCTTCACTTGGAGTTTCTTCTACCAAATGAATTTTCTCATATTTAACACCTTTATTATCTAGATATCTTAAAGCTTTTACACAAGTACTACATTTTGGATAATAATATATTTTATACATAAATTCCTCCTAAATATTTATATCTATTCAGTAGAGTATAACATAATTAATCTTTTTTTTCTATATCTCTATAGCTTTATAACTACCTCTTTATTCGAATACATAGTGATTTCTCCATCTTCACTAACTTTTATTGCTATTGCACTTTTAGATGCACTTAGTGCTGCATTTGTTCTAGCCCCCAAGTCTCTACTACCCCTATCAAGTTTTATAAGTTCACCAAAAGTTAAAAGATTAAAGGAAGAATCTAGGATAATTGCTCCATCTACAGAAGTAATTAAGTCTAAGAAATTAAAGTGTATTTCTGTTAATTTAGCTGTTTTTTCACTATGTAAAACTATTTTTTTATAAAAATCCTTATTATATGAAAATTCAGATAAAATAATTGAATTTTTTAGTTTTTCTTCTACCCTCTTCATTCCTATTTTATTTTCAAAATTCTCTAAATCTTCCTTTAATATAACAATAAGAGCACCCTTTCTACCTGTTGTATAATGTTTTAACAACCTAGTTAGAACATTAATATTATCTATTACTTTTTTCATGTATTCATGGCTTTCCAAATTACTATTTTTGTGTTCAATCAATCTTTGACTATATAGTTTTTCTATTATCAAAAATTTAAATAAATAAAAGGATTTATACTTCCATTTTGAGTTGTTATATGATAGATAGTTATCTAATGAATTGTTTAAGTATACATTTAACAAACCATTATCTATTTCTATAAAAAGATAATCTCCTGTTAATTTTCTATATTCCTTATAAGTATCTCTTATATCAGCTACTAACAATTCCTCACTCAACTCCAAAGCTTCTCTCAAATCTTCTTCATCTATCTCCCAGTTTAATTCTTCTAAATCTTGCTTTATACTTTCACTATCCTTTAATAATGAATTTATATACAAGAAGAAAAAATACCTTAATAAGGAATTATCAACTTCTCTAATCCTTTCTGAAATCTTTAGTTTTATTGGTAAACCTTTATTTTTGTTTCTTCCTATTCCTATAAAATTAAGTTTATTGTCTAATATAAGTATAGTATTTTTCCCATCAAGTAACTTGAGAGTTAGTTTAGAGTTAAATAAATCTTCTACCCTCTCTCCTCCACCTTTTATAAGGTCTAAACCCAAATCATCAAGGTCTTTTTCTATATCTTCTTTTTTATTAAATAATAATATATTTAAATTTGCTTTTTCACTTTCATACGTTTCACCACTTATTCTTTTAAGTTGATCAAAAAAATATTTTTGTTCTATTATGTCTATGTCCAATATATTTTCACCTATGAATTTATGGATAATTTCTTCTATAAGTTCAAAAAATAATACTTTTTCACCACTTATTGTGTCATCGTTTAAGATAGATTGAGCTATATTCATAAGCCTCATCATATCATGTTTTGCTATTTTTTTTAAACGTCTTTCAAGGGTACTATATATATTTATTCTTTTTTTCCCTCGAATTAATATCTCTACTCCAAAAAATTCTTCTAATTTCTTTCCAATACTCTCTCTGATTCTATTTTCATTCATATGCCCACCAACATTTCTTTACAAGTATTATACTACCTTCTGTAAGAATAACATCTATTATAATTATCGGTAAAAAATTTATTTTATTTAACTTTGTCTTGTTATATTCTCCATCATAAACAAAAAAGATTTTGCTCCTTAAGTAGAATTTATCTATCTTTAAAAGTTGTTTTCCTCTTAATTCAGCTTTGTATTTAAACATTGTTGTGAACATTCCCCAGATACAACTTTTACCCAATCTTAATCCATGGCTCATGCCTTTCATGTTAAAGTCTTCAATTGAGAATATTATATTTATTAACTAATTGGTTAGGTAGTTTGTGTAAAAAAATAAAATTTTGAATTTTATAGTATATTTTTTTAACTTTAATTTTTTATTTGTAACAATTGTTTGAAAATTTTACCATAGATAATAATTTTCCTTGTACTTTAAAAAGTTTAAATTGAAGAGAAAGACCATCTACTTTTTTAAATCAAATTAGTTCTTTTTCAAAACTGTTAATTCTTTAATTTAGTTAAAATAAGTAGTTGATTTTTCTTCATTCTTATATAATTCTATTCTTTCATTGAGAAAATGATTATATGTAAATCTGACGCGAACAAAAATCTTATGGATTAAAGTTAGTTGCTCTTAATTAAAATCTATCCTAAACTTAAAAGTTTTATTTATTTTCATAGATTATTGCACCTCCTTTTGTTATTTGAAGCGCTTTTATGAAAATTAGCTAATAGTCTAAAAACTATTTCTTTAAGATTAATTAGAAAAAAACATAATGAATATTTGAAAAAATAGTATTGGAATACTGTATTTTGGAGTAGATTTATTCTATTTTAACAACTGGAGGGGCAAGAATATAAATAATCAAAAAGTGCATTCCTTCTGAGGTAGAAGTTAAAGACTAAAAGAGTTCCGACTCATCTCCCTCCTAAGTATAAGTAGAGGAGGGAGTTTTCTCTAAACAATTCAGATAAAATCAAAAAATTCTCCTATTTGATTTTTACTGAATAAGAAAGGACTTATCTAACATAAATTCAGTTATGTCTCTAAAACATTGTATTATTTTTGTATCAAGACAAAAGTAATAAGGTTTTTAACTGTCTATTTTTTTCATCCTTTAACTTATCTTTGGTATTTTTTTCTTTTCAGCTTTTTTATATAAATTTTTTATCTTTAAATTGACTCATATACAAATCATAATAAAATCCTTTTTTCTCAAATAACTCTTTATGATTCCCTTCTTCTTGGACTTTTCCCCCATTAATAACAATTATTTTATCAGCTTCTTTAATTGTAGACAATCTATGAGCTATTATAAAACTCGTTTTGCCCTTCATAAGTTTTAGTAAAGCATCTTGTATATATTTTTCTGTTCTTGTGTCTACATTACTTGTAGCTTCATCAAGTATTAATATATCATGATTTGCAAGTATTGCTCTTGCAATAGCAAGTAATTGTCTCTGTCCTTCACTTAAATTCCCGCCATCTTCAGACAATTCTGTTTCATATCCATATGGTAATCTTTCTATAAAATCATGGGCATTAGCCATTTTACAGACCCATTCTATCTCCTCATCGCTAGCTTCTAACCTTCCAAACCTTATATTTTCTCTAACACTACCAGAAAATAAATAAGTATCCTGTAAAACTACACCTAACCTTTTTCTAAGTGAATTTTTTTCTATCTCATCTATATTTATTCCGTCTATTTCTATCTTTCCACTATCAATTGAATAAAATTTAGATATCAAATTAATTATTGTTGTTTTTCCTGCACCAGTAGGCCCTACAAGGGCTATACTTTCCCCTTTATTTCCCTCAAAACTAATTCCTTTTAATACTTCTTTTCCTTCTTCATATGAAAAAACTACATTTTCAAAAATAACTTTACCTTCTACTTCCTCCAATTTTATTCCTTCATTTATGTATTCACTTTCTTCATCAAGTACTTCAAATAACCTTTCTGCTCCAGCAAGGGCACTTTGTATATTATTATAAAGTTGAGCAAGGTTAGATATTGGTCTTCCAAATTGTCTAGAATAATTTATAAAACTCGTAATTATCCCAATCGTAACTAAACCATGCAAACTAAACCATGCTCCAAAAGCTACTACTACTGTAAAACGTAGGTTATTTACCAAATTCATACTAGGACCCATAAGACCTGAGACTACTTGAGCTTTTATTCCATATTCTCTCATTTCTTTATTTTTTTCAACAAATATCTTTAATCTAGCTTTTTCTTGACCATAAGCTTTTATAGTTTTAAGACCTGTTATATCTTCTTCTATAATTCCATTTACACTACCTAATTTACCCAAATATACTCCAAAATATTTTTTCGTATACTTTCCAAGTAATTTACCTATAATAATAACCATAGGTACTGTCAAAATGGTAACCATGCTAAGTTGCCAGTTAAGTAAAAACATAAATATTAATGCACCACTAATACTTATAATACTTCTAATTACCTCAGAAACACTTTGACTAAGAGTATTACTAATATTTTCAATATCATTAGTAATCCTACTCATAAGATCTCCTTTTTTCCTCTTATCAAAGTATCCAATAGGAAGTGTTTGATATTTTGAAAACAAATCTTCCCTCATTTTACCTACTGTTCCTTGGGATATTACTAACATAATTCTAGCTTGGGTATAATTAAATAATTCTATTACTAATTGTATCATACACATTAATATCAATAGTTCTAACAAACCATCTGACTTTTTAGGTATAATATATTCATCTATACTTTTTGCCATAAGATACGGTATCAACAAATGTAAACTAGTAGCCATTGTAACTAATACTACCCCAATATAAAGCTTTTCTTTACTTCTACTTAAATACTTCCAAATTTTACCTAATATCTTTTTAGGATTTTTAACTTTTTCAACTTCTTTTTTTGACATACTTTTACCCATTTTAATCATTAAAATCCCCTCCCAGTTGAGAATTATATATTTCCCTATATATTTCTGATTCTAGCAAGAGTTCCTTATGAGTACCTATATCTACTATCTTTCCCTTATCCATAACAAGTATTTTATCAGCACCTAATACACTACTTATTCTTTGAGCAATAATAAATGTTGTAGTTCCTTTCATTATTTTATCTAATCCTTCTTGTATCTTTCCTTCTGTTTTTACATCAACAGCACTAGTACTATCATCAAATATTAACACCTTAGGTTTTGTCAATAAACAACGTGCTATGGAAATTCTTTGTTTTTGCCCACCACTAAGATTTACTCCTTTTTGACCTAATTTTGTATCATATCCTTCTTCCATATCTACTATAAAATCATGGCAACATGCAATTTTAGCAACTTCCTCTACTTCTTCTACTTTTGCATCTTTTTTTCCAAAAGTAATATTATCTCTTATGCTCCCACTAAATATCATTGGACTTTGCAATACTAAACCTATATTTTTTCTAAGATTTAATAAAGGATATTTTTTAATATCAATACCATCTATCTCTATACTCCCCTCTTCTACATCATAAAATCTACTTAACATATGCACAAGAGTAGATTTCCCACTCCCTGTACTTCCGAGTATTGCTATCTTTTCTCCCTCTTCTGCCCTAAAGGTAATATTCGATAAAACATCTTCATCTTCGCCATAGTTAAATGATACATTTTTAAATTCAACACTACCTCTTTCTATTTCTATATCTTCCATATCTAAATCTCCAATAGTAATCTCTTCATCAAATAGTTTACCTATACGACCTATACTTACTGTACTACGAGAAAGATGTACAAGTAACATTGCAAACCACATGAGAGACATTAATAACATTTGTAGATAACTGATAAATGCTATTATTTGACCAATAGCAAGTGTACCTTCCTTTATTCCATATGAACCAAAATATAAAACACTAAATATACTCATATAAAGAACCAAGAAAATAAAAGGCATTTCAAAAGCTATAATCTTTCCTGCACTTACCATTTTTTCAATCAAACTTTCATTGACTTTTGCAAATCTTTTATTTTCAAAGTCTCCTCTAACAAAAGCTTTAACTGCTCTCATTCCAGAAAGATTTTCTTGTGCTACTTTATTCATATTGTCGAGATTCCCTTGTACCTCTTCATATATAGGAAATGCTTTTTTCATAACTATCACTACACTACTTATTAATACAGGTAGGGACACTATTAATATAATAGATAGTTTAGGGCTTGTTTTATAAGCCATAAACAAACTTCCTATAATAAGAAGTGGTACTCTTACTAATACCCTTAAAGCCATCAAAATTATATTTTCAATTTGTTTCACGTCATTTGTAAGTCTTGTTATCAAATGTCCCGTTGGAAATCTATCTAGATTATCAAATGAAAACCTAAGTACTTTTTTGTACAAATCTTCTCTAAGATCTGTTCCCATGCTTACACTCGCTTTTGTAGCATAATAAGTACAAAAAGCTCCCCCAAACCAGGCTAATATACTAAATGACAACATATATAATCCACTTTTTACTACTATTAAGTTATCTCCATTAGCAATACCACTATCAACTGCTACTTGTAATAATCTTGGAATTAATAGATCCATCATTACCTCTACTACCATAAAGACTGGTCCTAACATAGCCCAAAACCAATATGGTTTTAGATATGTAAGTATTCTCTTTAAGTCCTTCATATTTCCTCCCAAATTATCCATCATATTCTCTCTAAATTAGTTTATCCACTAAGCATTTTATTGTACCACCATGTAAATCCAATTACAACATTGAAATAAATTTAAATATTATCTCATTTATATATTATCTAAATTCATCAATTAAATATTAACTTAAAAAAGCCCCCCAAGGTTTATACCTCAAGAGGACATATTCTAATCTCTACCTATTACATTTATAAAATTCTCTACCATAGTTTCAAATTCAGCCTTTTCTTTTATATATCCTTCAAAATCTCCTCTATCCATATATTCACTCATATCATGATCCATAGGAAGCTCTGCAAGCAATACTTGTCCCATTTCTATAGCATGCCAGCTGGCACTTTCCTTCCCCCATATGTTTAGTTTTTCACCAGTACTGCTTATTAAGTATGACATATTCTCAACTAACCCAAATACTGGTATATTCATCTTATTAGCCATATTTATCAATTTCTTTACTATCATAGTTACCATTTTTTGTGGCGTTCCCACTGCAACAATTCCATCTATTCCATAACTTTGCATTACAGTGATAGCTGTATCGGTTGTTCCTGGTGGCATATCTATAAGTAGATAATCCAGTTCTTCCCATTCTACCTCTGTAAAGATTTGTGTAAGAGTAGAACTAATAATTGGTCCCCTCCACATTACTGCATCATCTTCATTTTTTGTATAAAAGTTAAATGAAGCTAATTTAATTCCTGTTTTACTTATTACTGGAGCAAATTTTAATACAGTATCATCTATACGCTTTACATTTCCTCTCATTGCTTCTTTACCAAAAATTCTTGGTATTGATGGTCCAACTATATCTGCATCAAGTATTCCTACTTTATATCCTTTTTCTGCCAATTTTACTCCTAAACTAGCTGTGACGGTAGATTTTCCTACTCCACCCTTTCCACTTACTACACCTATTATCTTTTTAGCACTTCCATATTTAAGTCTTTCTTTCTTTAGAGCTCCCATTCGTATCCTCCTTTTGCTACTTACGATTATAACTACCAAAATAGCTTTTATCTACTTCACCTCTGTATCTAATAAATAACTTCTACATTGTATTATATCTAATCTATACCTTTTTTGTCAACTTTCTCTTTTTGTAACTTTTCTAAAAAAAAAACCTGACTCATTAAGTCAGGCTTAATTTATATTACATCATTGGCATACCACTTGGCATTCCTCCATGATTCTCTTCTTTTGGTTCTTTTTTATTTGCTACAACTACTTCTGTAGTTAATAATAAAGCTGATACAGAAGCTGAGTTTTGAATGGCTGACCTAGTTACCTTAGCTGGATCTATTATTCCTGCTTTAACCATATCTACATATACTTCTTTAGCAGCATCAAATCCAATTCCTTCTTCACTTGTTCTAACTTTTTCTACTACTACTCCACCATCAAGCCCTGCATTTTCTGCAATTTGTCTAAGAGGTGCTAAAAGAGCTTTTTTAACTATTTCTACTCCTACTCCCTCTTCTCCTTCAAGTTTGTAATCTTCCATGGCTTTAGCTATTTCTACAAGAATACTTCCTCCACCAGGAACTATTCCCTCTTCAACAGCAGCTCTAGTTGCATTAAGAGCATCTTCTATCCTTAACTTTTTCTCTTTCATCTCTGTTTCAGTAGCTGCCCCTACTTTAATAACAGCAACTCCACCTGATAATTTAGCTAATCTTTCTTGTAATTTTTCTTTATCATAATCACTTGTTGATTCTTCAACTTGTTTTTTGATTTGTCCTATTCTTGCAGTTAAGAACTCATCATTTCCAGCACCATCAACAATTACAGTATTATCCTTAGTTATTTTAACTTTTTTAGCACTTCCAAGTATAGTACTATTCATCTCTTCAAGTTTCATACCTTTTTCTTCACTTACTACCTCAGCTCCAGTAAGCACAGCTATATCTTCTAACATAGCCTTTCTTCTGTCACCAAAAGCAGGTGCTTTCACTGCAACTACATTTAATGTTCCCCTCAATTTATTCACAACAAGAGTTGTAAGTGCTTCTCCTTCAATATCATCTGCAACTACAAGTAGTGGTCTACCACTTTGTACTACTTCCTCTAATATTGGCAACAAATCCTTCATTACAGTTATTTTTTTATCTGTCAAAAGGATAAATGGATTATCTAAAGTTGCTTCCATTCTTTCTGTATCGCTTACCATATATGGTGATACATATCCTTTATCAAATTGCATTCCCTCTACTACTTCTAATGTAGTTTCAAGTGATTTTGCTTCTTCTACTGTAATTACACCATTTTCTCCTACTCTATCCATAGCTTCTGCTATAAGATTCCCAATGGTTTCATCAGTAGCTGATATACTAGCTACTTGAGCTATTTCATCATTTCCATCTATTTTTTTAGCTCTTTCTTTAAGATGTTTTATAGCTTCTTTAGTAGCTTTTTCTATTCCTCTCTTAACAAACATAGGATTTGAACCTGCACTAATTTGCTTTAATCCTTCCTTTACCATAGCCTGAGCAAGAACAGTAGCCGTTGTAGTTCCATCTCCTGCAACATCATTTGCTTTAGTTGCCACTTCTTTTACTAGTTGAGCTCCCATATTTTCGAATATATCTTCTAATTCTATTTCTTTTGCAATTGATACACCATCATTTGTTATAAGTGGTGACCCAAATGATTTTTCTAATACAACATTTCTTCCTCTTGGTCCAAGTGTTACTTTTACTGCATTAGCAAGAGTATCTACTCCCTTTTCCAGTTTTTTTCTTGCTTCTTCATTGAATAATATTACTTTAGCCATTTTAACCTCCTCAAATTTAAATTACAAAATCTCCCCTGCTATATGATAAATCCCTTTATTCTTCGATAACTCCAAGGATTTTTTCAACATCAGCAATTAAAAATGAATCTCCATTATCTTTAATTTCTGTTAAGCCATACTTTTCATATACAACTTTATCTCCTGTCTTTAATCCTTCCAACTCTTGGCCAGTACCTAGAGCAATTATCTCAGCCACATTAGGTTTTTCAACACTAGCCCTGTCAGGAAGTATTATTCCTCCTTTAGTTTTTTCTTCAACTTCAACAGCTTTCAACAAAACTCTGTTCCCAATTGGTTTAATAGTCATTAATATACCTCCTCATTTTTTTCTTGTTAGCACTCATTAGATAAGAGTGCTAAACAATAAATATAATACAATATTTTTTTTTCTCCGTCAAGATTTCATTGCAAATTTTTCTTTATTTTGATTTTTTTATAAAAAATTTTAAACTTAAATAAAATACCTTACAATCTTTAGCTAAAATTTAAAGCTCTTTAACTTTTTATAAAGTGAGTTTTGAATCTTTAGCTCTCTTTTACAATTTCTTTAAATATAAGAAAAAAGACTGGTTCAAAACCAGTCTACAAAATAACTATTTCTTTTTTGACTCTTCGAATTTAGCCCATACTCCAGCTTTAGATAATAAATCTTTAACTGTTCTTGTAGGTTGAGCTCC
>CAZFBB010000003.1:0-56007 GCA_964517235.1 uncultured Fusobacteriaceae bacterium | reverse complement strand
TAAAGTTGATTTGCCCTAAGAATCCCATTGCTTTAGCTGTGGGAGTGTCAAACTATCTCTAGTATTAATTAAAAATTCTACTAGTTCATTACCAAAAGCTTTTATATTATCATTTTCTACCTCTGGGGGAGTTTTTAACGCAGCTAAAAATGCAAAGGAAATACATTAGGTGGGAAGTTTGAAGAGCTAAGGGATATTATTGAAGGAGTAGAAGATAAAAGTAGAATAGGAGTCTTATTAGATACTTGTCACACTTTTGATGCTGGTTATGATATCAAAGATAATTATGACAAGGTCTTTGAAGAGTTTGATAATATAGTTGGATTTAAGTACCTAAAGGGAATACATTTCTTTAAAAGATTTATTAATGATTCAAGATTTGATAATATGCCTATTACCCTTGAAACTATAGATGAAAGTATTTGGGAGGAAGAGATAAAACTACTTTATAGTCTAGTAGAAGATTAAAAAGAAAACAAGAGAAGAAGAAAAGAATTCTTCTTCTCTTGTTTCCCTATTCCTTCAAAATAAAATTCCCTTGTGTAAATAGTTCTTTTCTATTAATTTATCTTCAATTAAAATAAGCTTCCTTTAAATTCAATTGAAAATATATCTATCCCTAAACTAGAGCATATCTCTTAGTTTACAAATTAACTATAGATAACTTTCATTTATTTAATTAATCCCTTTTCTTTAAGAGCTTCTTTAGCTACTTTCTTAATAGGGTATTCTAATACATCTACTTTGTAGTTGTAGTTTTGAAAATCTTCATCAGAAAATATTCTTCCCAATTTTTCTAATTCAGTAACTATTCTTGGATGAGTCTTTGCAAACTCAGTTGTCATTCTAGGTACTGCATCATATGGTGGGAAGAAATTTTTATCGTCATTAAGTACTTTTAAATTATATTTTTTTAACATTCCATCGGTAGTATAAACTACTGCTACATCTATTTCATCTTGTTCTATTGCAATATATTTAAGTCCTGTATCGATATTAACTTCTTTTCCAAAACTAAAACCATATGTTTTTGTAATTCCTGGCATTCCATCTTCCCTTGCGAAGAAATCGCCTATCTCTCCTACACTAAGATTTTCTGCAATTCCAACAAAATCAGATACTTTCTCTAAACTATACTTTTTAGCTGTTTCTGGTTTTACAGCAAAAGCATAGGTATTATTAAATCCAAGTGGTGATAACCATGTCATTCCTTCTTTAGAAAATTCCTCTTTAACATAGTTGTATATATCTTCTGGATTATTTAGTCCACTAGCTTTTAATATGTACAAGTAACCAGTTCCTGTATATTCCATACTAAGGTCAATATTTCCATTAAGCATTCCTTCATTTACTAACATAGTTCCACCAAGCTCTTTTACTTCTGTTTCATAATCTGTATTTTCTTCGATTAATATCGACATCATTTGTCCTAATATTCTTTGTTCTGTAAAGTTTTTGTGGCCTATTATTATTTTTTTGTTATCTTTTCCTTCACACCCAGTTAAAGTTAATATGCCAACTATTAATAATGTAATTGATAATATTTTTTTCATAATCTCCTCCTATTTTATTCCTTTTGGTACTAAAGCTTTCTCTATCTTTCCTAATATAAAATCTACACTTATTGCTAATAAGGCAGTAGGAACAGCACCAGTAAGTATCATGTTATTACTATTCATAGATATTCCTTTAAAGATAAAATCTCCAAGTCCACCAGCTCCGATTAATGCTGCTATAGTTGCAGTACCTATATTAATAACTGTAGATATTCTTATCCCACCCATTATTACTGGCAATGCAAGGGGTATCTCTACCATTGTTAGTATTTGTGACTTCTTCATTCCCATTCCTCTACCAGCTTCTATAGATGCCAAATCAACATTATTTATTCCTATATAAGTATTTTTTATAATTGGTAGTAAGGCATATAAGAAAAGTACAAATACAGAAGGAACTAACCCTATACCTAATATTGGAATAATAAGACCAAACAAAGCTAAACTTGGTAAAGTTTGAAAAGTATTAGTTATATTGATTACTATATTTGCTAATTTCTTCTTTTTTGTAATAAGTATACCTAAAGGCACTCCTATTAATATTGCTAAACCAACAGCCATAGCTGTGATTTGTATATGTTTAACTAATGCTTCTCCAATCTCATCTAATCTATAAGTGAAAAATTCAAAAAAATTCATCTTATTCAACATCAACAACCTCCTTACCAGTATCTGGACTTATTTCTGATATTAGAGATAATAGATTTGTAGGAGTTATTAAACCTACAACTTCCTCTTCGCTATTTTTTACAGCAATATTTCTAAAATTTCTTTCAGTCATAATATTTAATACTTCTAACATATTTGTATTTTCATCAACTGATATATATCTTGTTCTCATATGGTCTTTAACTTTATTGCTTGGTTTTTCACCAGAAATAAGAGTATTTTCATATCTTTTCAATATTTTTGGAGTAATAACACCAAGTGCTTTTTGTGGTTTATTCTTAATCTTCTCTACAACAAAAAGAGTTTCAACATTTTTTTCTTTCATTACTTCAACTGCTTTGGCAATTGTTCCCTCTTTGTTTATTTTAAAGAACTTCTTCTTCATAATATCCTTTGCTAAAACCATTTCAGGTGTCTTCCATAGCCTCTCTTTACCAATAAAGTATTCTACATACTCTGTTTTTGGATTCCTAAGAATTTCTTCTGGAGTATCATATTGTAATATCTTTCCACCTTGCATAACAGCTATTTTATCTGCTATCTTAAGAGCTTCATCCATATCGTGAGTAACAAATACTATAGTCTTTGATAATTCTTCTTGAATTTTTAAGAGCTCATCTTGTAACATCTCCCTAGTTAAAGGATCTAAAGCACTAAATGGTTCATCCATTAAAATTATATGGGGGTCTGCAGCAAGTGCTCTAGCTATACCTATTCTCTGTTGTTGCCCGCCACTAAGCTCACTTGGATATCTGTAATAATAATCTTCTGGACTTAAATCAACAAGTTCCAAAAGTTCAAAAGCTTTTTCTCTCCTTGCCTCTTTATCCCATTTTTTTAGTTTGGGTACTAATTCAATATTTTCTCCTACAGTCATATGGGGAAATAAACCAACTTTTTGAATTACATATCCTATGTTTCTTCTAAGTTCAATTATGTTTTTATCAATTATATTTTCATTTTCGATTAAAATTTCACCACTAGTAGGTTTTGTTAGAAGATTTAACATCTTCATTGTTGTAGTTTTTCCACACCCACTTTCACCAATTAAAACAACAAGCTCACCCCTATTTATCTTCAAGTTAAGATTTTCAATAACTTTTGATTTTCTATCAAAGCTTTTTGAAACATTTTTTAGTTCAATCATATGCACCTCCAAAGCACAATTTTTTATACACAATGTCTATTTTATCATACATACTTTTTTTTGTCAAAAATAACAGTGCTAAAACAGAACAATAATAGTGGATTTTGCATTAAAATTGTACTGTAGTCAAAAGCTGTATTTTAAATGTTTTTTTTTGGTAAATTTTTTGTTTTTAAAGATTAAAAAAGAATCAATATTACACATATAGTTATTTTTTTCTCAATTTTATGAAAAATATTTATTTTTTATACCAATTGATAATCTTGTACTAATCCCTATTTTATTTATCTCGTATAAAAAGTTTAATTCAATAATTTTGTTATTTTTTTCTCAAAACATAAAAGTAGAGTTTTACTAATCAATATGTTTAGTTTCAGTAAACTTTTCTTAAAAAACATAGACTATAAAATTTTTTTAAATTAATTTTATATTTACATTATTTTACCCCTTCGAACTACCCTTAATAGACATATTAAAAAAGTGATAAATAAAATATGTTTAAAAAGTCTATATAAGAGTAATTTCATTGTATTTTAAATTAGGATAAAATATAAAAGAAGTGATAAAAAAAAATGTCTATTTAGATTATAGTAATCAAAAAAGAGGATATTTTTTCTACTAGTGGTAAAGTTATAGGGGTAATGAATAAAGTGAGAGATGAAACTATAATGGTTCTCCTCTACTTTCTTGTATATGTAAAATTATTAAATTGAAGTAGAAAAGGTCAATGGAGATAAAATTTTATTAAAAACTTATAAAAAATTAAAAACATTATCCAATTAATAAAGTTATCCAATCAATCTTAATCAAAAAATTTTAGACAAAAACTTGAAAGTATTAAATTTGATACATAGTTACTAGTGCAAAATGGAATTTTTTGAAAATTTTACATAATAAACTTGTATTTATCTAGAATTATATTTAAATTTTTTTCTAAGTGCTAATTTTACCCAATTAGTATCTACACAGACTTTTTAATTAATTTATTACTTGTGTAATAAATGAAATTTTTAATTGTTATTTTCCATTTTCTAGTAATCCTAGATATTTATAACTATACAATCTTTAATTATAACTTAAATAAACTAATAGATACTGATTTAAAAAGAAAAGTTATATAATTGAAAATCATCTTTCTAACTTTGATTAAGAAAGAAAAATAACTTTTATAGAATTTTAATCTATTAATACTTTTTATCTTCTTTTTTTTCCATATTCCCCTTAAAAAGCTTTTTTGATAAAGTATATTTGCATATTCATACTTTTTTCCAAATTAAATAGAAAGACATTATCAAATTTGGATAATTCTTAAACCATATTAAAAAAAAACAACATATAGAACTTTGATATCTGTATTCTCAAATATTAATTCTTATTAGTGAATAAGAATTAAATTTTAAAAAATTATTATTTAATTTATTCTTTCTTTGTTTTTAATGTGGATATATAAAATTATTTTATTAGTATCTACTCTATAAAATAAGTAAATATAGCATGTTAAAAAAATTAATTTCTAACTTTGTTTAAAGTTATATTGAGAATTTAACTATTTTTAATTGAGATTATAATTTTGATAATCTCTTTTGTCAATAGAATTTTCCCTTGTAATTTCTCAAATGGGAACAAAAGTAGTAGAATGGATAGAACTGAGGGAGGATGAAATGAACAAGTATATTATCAGTGAAGAAAATAGGGTTGAACTTGGTAGATATATAAAGAAAAAAAGAGAAAGTAAAAACTTGGGACTAAATCAATTAGCTCTAAAAATTTCTGTTACTAGTTCATTAATTTCTAAGCTAGAAAATGGATTAATTCAAAAAATAAGTCCTTTTTTATTACAGGAAGTAGCAAAGGGTTTGGGAGTAAATTATATTACATTATATGAATTAGCTGGCTATTTAAAAAATTATAACCCTGTTAGTAATGTTAAAATTCCAGATACATTAGAGGGTCTTGTGCAAGTTCCAATTTATGATTCTCTTTTAGCTGGGGTAGGTAGAGAGCCAAATCCTCAACCAGTTGATTTTATAACTTTGCCAAAAGATATAGTAGAGGGATGCGTAATAATAAATGTTCATGGCAATAGTATGGAACCTACTTTACAAGATGGTTCACGTATATTGGTAAAATTAGATACAAAACTTAATAATAACGATATAGGTATAGTTATCTTTGAAAATGAGATACAAATAAAGAGATATAAAATATCGAAAAAAAGGGTATATTTATATTCTGATAATCTACAATATCTACCGAGGGAAGTAAGAAAAGGTGATAGATTTTGTATTTGCGCTAAGATTTTATGGATAATGAATAAAATCAAATAAAAAATTATAATAGTTTTTTTAAAGAACTCTATCATATGGGCTCTAAATTAAACTTTTAAAAAGGATAGAAATTTAGCTTTGGTAGAGATATAGTAAAGTTTACCTATTAATACTTAAATGATTTTATTAAAATATTTTATTTATAAATTTTTATCTAAAAAGACATAATTTAATTATATATATAAGAGTATATAAAACTGTTATTTTTCATATATGTATACCTAAAATACAATAAAAGGAGGTTGGAGAATTATGAATTTTAGAGATGGCTAATTAGAATTAGGTAAAAAATTAAAAAGGAAGAGATAAGGAAAAAAGAAAAAGTGATTAAAAGAGCGCTAAAATATAGTAGAATAGTTCATAATTATAAATAATAATATTATAATTTCTACTTTGTTTAAATTGTTTTGGGAAAAGTTCTTCTTCTATTTAGGTAGGAGATGAATCAAAGCACTTTTAGTTTAATATTTTCTCAAAAATACCTGCAAAAAAGTTGATATGTTATGTAGTTATAATACAGGGTAGGTCATACTTTTGCTAGAATGGAATTGTTCAAATTAGGAAAAACAGAATAGAATACTAAAAATAATATAGATGATTCAGATATTTGTATTTTAATCTTAGATGGAAGATACAGTTAGAGAGATGAAGAAAGTGGGAAAAGATATACTTAATTAAAATATGAATATGCTCAAGTTAAAGATGTGTTAGTTTTTTTATTGTCATAGATAAAGAGTGGAAAAGTAATTAATAAAAACAAAAGAAGCAAATAATCACAAAGATATTATTGAAGTTGATAATAGAAGCAAATATGATACTTTTAGAGAAGAAGTAAGAAGTAAAATTATTTCTTTTACCAAGAATATTCCAGATGAAAAGCTGGAGATTTATGAAAAGATATATCAATTTGAATAAGACTTCAAATTATCTGGTTAGGTTAAAGGTAGTACTGAAAATTTGCTAGAAGAGTTTGAAAATAAACACTCAAATTTAAATGATAAGTATTCGATTCTTAATGAAAAAACACGAAATTATAAGAAGAAAATCAAAAACTTAATGTACAAATAGAAAAACTAAAATCAAAAGAGAAAAACAAGGAAGCTTTTTAGCAAAATATCAAATGGATGAACTTAAAAAAATAAAAAATAATACTAAAAGGAAAATATATTAAAAGGAAGTGTCTAATGGGAATAAAGGTAGATTTAGACGATTTAAGAGAATATATTCAACAGGGACATTTAAGCAAATTATATTATGGTTATACTCCTCAGAATACTCTTGAAAATTTGACTTTAAATTTATTAGTAGCTTTTGAACTTGAACAAGCAGGACACAAAAATGCCACTAAAGATTTTGTTAAAATCTTTAGAATTTTAAAAGCTATTCCACATTATTTTGAAATGCAATCTATTAACATGAAGACAATAAATTTAAAGTCCCATTTGTATAATATTGAAATTTCTAATGTCCTAAAGGAATTGGATTATTTAATTAACTATGACGGAGTTTGGAATATAAAAGAGATATTGGAGATTAATTCTTTAAATATAGAAACTATTTATAAAATAAAAAATGATATTCTTAAAGAAATTAACCCTTCTGAAGAAGAGACAAAGATAAGATATATTCAAGATAAAAAATTGAAAGAAAAGTGTAAGAAAAACTTTATAAAAAATTACTATGAAAAATCAGGAGATTATGAATTAGAAGATATAGAAAAATATTTGGGTAATAAAAAGTTTATGTCAAAAAATGAAATTGATAAAAATGATATAAGATACCCTATGATTATAAATTTATATCAAAATGGAAAGATTATTTATATAGGTAAAATACGAAAAAATCTAAAGGGAAGTTTAAAGTCATATAGAAAAACTAAGAATTTTGATGATTATTCACTTTCTCTTGTTCCAGAAAATTTGATAGATGATTTGTACATAGAATCTTTAATTAAAGAAAAACCTATAAATGTACCTACCAATTTAATAAGAATGGAAAAACATGGAAAATATAGGTCTATTACTCAAATGAAATCAAGATTTAAGGATGATTTTGACATTAGATTTATAAGAAAAATTATTATAATATATGATGTTCCCTACTACAAATTTACTAGTGGTGCAGAAATTGTACATCGTGATAAATTTGATGAAGCATTAAAAAAATACTATGATGAAAAAAAATAAAATTTTAATAAGTTTTATTAGTTAAAGTTATCTTAAAAATATCTTAGAATATCGTTATTGTCCAAATTGTCCAAATTGATTAAAGGTAATAAATAAATAAAGTATTGTTATAGATTAGATTTAGCCTTTTTAAAGTCTATTATCAACTAGTCAAAATATTTTATAAAAAAAAGAAATAACAATATTAATAAATGATATTGTTATAATAATATGGTAGATGAATTTGAGAGTTGATTCTGTCATTTTAAAGGCTAAATTCTAACTAATACTGTTAAGTTAAAGTTAAAGGAACGAAAATACCATTTCGTTCTTTTTTTTTAGAAGTATAGGTTTAGTAAGTACAGTAATATGCTACGATTCTGTTTTCATCTTCAACACTCTTGATAAATAGGAAAGTTCTAGATTCATTTTGACTGTCAGAAGAGAGAGCCTAGTTTTTAAGAAAATCCTCAACATCTGTATTTAATTCACAATTAAATTTAGATAAAAAAGCACATAAACGTGCTTTTTCATCTTGAGAAACTTCCCTTAGCACTACTTCTTTAGGGGTAGAAAAGTGTTTTGTAGAACTACCTTCCTTATTAACTGAGTCTAAAATAGATTTTATAGCTTTTGTGTCATTTATTTTGATAGTTCTCTTAATAGATGCTGTAGCCATTTTCCCACCTTCCTTCTAAAATTAGATATTAATAAATTTGTTTACAAAAACAAACTATGATATTCAGATTAATTCTACAACATAATTAATTTGAAGTTAACACTTTGTTGCCTTTACAAGGACAGAATAGAGAAATTAATTGATTCCCCTTTTTTTAAATTCTGAATTGTCAATTTAAATCAGAAAATAACATATGCTAGATATCTAGGCAACAGGTAATAATGTTTTTAGTCCTGTTGCCATTTCTAATACTTCTTCTGGTGTAAAATACCCTAATGATTTTCTAGGAACCCTATTCCACTTATTACAAACCTTATTTAATTCTTCTTGACTATGTTTAGATAAATCTGTTGATTTGGGTAAATCTTTCCTTACAATTCCATTAGAGCTTTCATTTCATGGTAGAGGTAGACTCTGGGAATAGTTTTAATTGACAAGATTGATTTGCATCTCCACCCTAAATGGTGTGGTAAGTTAATAATTGCTCAATTGGCAGATAAACTTAAAAATAAAAAAAAATTAAAATCTTTAAAATAAAACTTGAATAAGTATTATTTTAGGTATATAATATTTTTGTAGAGCTATTCAAAATAAATGGGTTTTTGAATAGAGTTTTTGGGGTTAGAGGGATTTTAGGGTATTGTTTAAATGGGAGAATAGGGCACTCCCATTTTCAATTTTATTTTTCTTCTACCAAGTCTACTCCTAATGAATTTACATAATCTATCTCCTTTAATAAGCTATCTGCAATATCTTTATTTCCACAAGTTATAGAAATATCTCTGTCATCTCTAAAAAAATGTATATATCCATTAGCTTCTTCAATAATACATTTAGGACCTGCAAGATCCCACTCCTTTAAACCCATCTCCCAAAATCCATTTAGGTGACCACTAGCAACTAAGCAAAGGTCATAGCAAGCTGCTCCCATTCTCCTTATTCCCCTTACTTTTGGCATAATATGTCTAAAATAATTATTATTGTTTTTTTCATTACCACAACTTGCTCTATCATAGGGAAAACCAGTTGCAATTACAGACTTTTTTAAATCTGTTTCTGTATTTACAAAAATCCTTTTTCCATTCAGATAAGCTCCTTTGTCTTTTATTGCCCAGTATGTTTCATTTAAATAGGGTATATGAACTAAACCCAAAATATTTTCATTATTTTTAACTAGGCCAAAACTTACAGCAAAAATTGGTAGCCCACTAGAATAGTTTACTGTTCCATCTAATGGATCTATAATCCATTTGTATTCATTTCCCTTAATATTTGTTCCCTCTTCACCAAGTATAGACCAGTTAGGTGTTAGCTCCCTTAAAGTATTGACTATAATTTCTTCACACTTTCTATCAACTTCTGTAACTATGTCAATCTCTGTAGATTTAAAGTTTTTAATTAAATTGTCATTTCTCCACATAGAAAGTTGATAATCTCCAACTTTTTTACCTAATTTTTTTAATTCTAAAAGTAACTTTTCTAAGTCCATAAAAACTCCTTCCAAATTAATATTTTATTATTTATAATAGATTATAACATAATTTCTTAAGGTGGTTTCCCTACTAAACCTATGTAAATCCAACACAACCAAAGGTCTTATGAATTAAAGTTAGCTGTTCTTAATTAAGATATACTCTAAATTTAGAGGCTTTATTGATTTTCATAGCCCCCTTGCCTACATTACAATTATACTGCAAATTATTTATTTTGCAGAAAATTTCAAATTAAAACTATTCCGATTTATCTCCCTTTTAAATAGAGAAGGAAGTTTTCTTGAAACAATTTGGATAAAAAAGTTGAACAAGTAAAAATTATGAGTTAGAATTTTTATAGGAATAAGAAGGAGGCTAAATGTATATTAGAAAGTATAGAGATTGGGATAAAGAAGAAATTTTTGATATTTACACCAATGGAAAACTTGAAGAATTAAAAGATTTTAAGCTAAAAGAAAAACCAGATTTATCTAAGGAGTATAGGGAAAAAGTCAAATTTTTAAGATCTGAAATTTATGTTATACAAAAAGATGGAGATATAATAGGTTTTGGAGGTTATAAAAATAATTATATTAGTTTTTTGTATATAAAAAAATCAGAGCAAAAAAAAGGTTATGGTGGAAAACTTTTAGATTTTTTAATTGAAAAGATAGATGGAGATGTTATCTTACATACTATTAATGGGAATTTAAAAGCAATTAATTTTTATAAAAAAAATGGATTTAAATTAACAGGTTCATTTTGGGATGAAAGTAGAGATAAATCTTTGGAGATACTTGAATTTTACAGAAGATTAGATTAATAGGACTTTTATTTTGATATAAAAGTCCCTTTACTTTTTTTAGATTTTTCTTCCTTTAACACTAGAATAACTTTAAAAACAAATGAAATACCCTTTAGATAAAAATCTAAAGTAGCTTTTAAACCAAAAGTTCCTATAAAATATAGGATTTTTGTTGAATAAAACTTAAAAAGGCATTTAACTATTTGAAGATAATAAAGGCTTAGAGAAAGTTTATCTGGATTAACTACAACTTTTCCATAGTGTTCATTTAAATTTTCATATAATAAACGATTTTTATATTTTTTATAATCTTTACTTTCATACAAGGGCAGATAAGGTGTTAAAGTTAGTATTTTTGCTTCTACCTTCCTAGCAAACTTTCCTATATTAATAAAATCCTCTTTTGTATAGTTTGGATAAAGAGTTAGATAAATCCACATATTAATATTTGCTTCTCTAAGATAATTGCTAATAGATAAAAAATCTTTATTGTTATAATCATCTATAAAAATTAAAATAGATTCAACACCACTTTGTCTCATAATCCACAAAAAGTTTTTGCTTTCTTTTATAGACTTAACTGAAGAATAAACCATTATTCTTTTATCCCTCTTTTTAAGGTCACTAACAATTAAATTAAGATTTTGACAAGATAAAAAATCATAATCAATGAAAGCAATCTTCTCTTCTTTAATATCTTCTATCTCTTCAAAATACATTTGACTATCTATTAAAGCAATAGATTTGTAGGCAAAGTAAGAATAGTATCTTCTATATTTTTCTGTACTTTTTCTATTACTAATTAATATTTCATTTTTTTCTATGGATTTTTTATATTTATAATTAAGTTCTCTAGCTAAAATTCCTTGGATTACTTCTACCCTTCCCTCTACTATATTTTTAATAAACTTTTCTATACTGTCTTTTCTAGTCCATTTAATTATATAATCTATACTATGAGTATAGAAGTAATGAGGAGTAGAAGTAGCTTGATAACCTCCAACAAAAATAATTATATTTTCATTTATCTCTTTAATTTTTTTACTAAGCTTTATTGTAGAATTAATATCATTACATATAGAACTTATACCTATTATTTTTACATCTGTATCTATTACACTATCTATACTTCTTTTATCAAAAACCATATCAAATATCTCTACATTGAAAAAGTTTTGGAATATATTATAAAGTATTTCAAGTCCCAAAGGTTCACTTTGAGTAAAATGAGATAAATTTAAAGCATTTTTATCCCTTGGGGGTCTAATTAATATAGTTTTCATCATTATTCTCCTAAAAATTTATAATAACATACTTGTAAATTTATTGTATCTTAAGAACTGAAGGGGCAAGAATAGAAATAATCAAAAAGTATATTTGTTCTCAAGTAGAATAAAGACTAAAATCGTTGCGATTCATCTCCCTCCTAAGTAGAGAAGGGAGTTTTCTCGAAACAATTCAGATAAAATTATTACTTTAAGAAAAATATAATTTAACTATTAAAAGAACTTTGCATAGTAGGTTTATTGAAATTTATTATAATTTAATTTAAAAAAAAATTAAAAAGTATTAAAGTCAAATAGTTTAGTAACATCCTTTGTATAAAGGTTTTGTTAAGTTTGCTAAAAGTAAAGATACCTTTTATCTATACAAAATTTTTTTAGTTCAAATTAGTTAAAAGATTTAGATAATTTCATCATAAAAATCTCTTATAGAATAAAACTCTCCTTCTATCTTTAATTTACTTTCGCAAAGATTTGCCGTTTGCAACTCCTTTGTTCCAAGTATCTCTATCAAACTTTTGTCATGACAAGTATCAGGTAAAAAAATGCCTTCAATAAAAGATTCCATAACATTTAATTTTTTGTGTTTTTCCTTGTCTTCAAAAACTTCCAATAAAATTGGATAACCAGGCCTAGTTAGCCAGACTTTTCTCTTTTCTTCATAGGTATCTATGCTGATAGTATTAAGATACCAACCTTCAGATTTTATTTTTTCTAAAAATTTTCTTATATTGTCTACAACTATACCAGCATGATGAATACCATACCCATGTTTTTTAAGTGAGTTGTAGAAGCTACCTGGACCTAAAACTTCTACAAAAAGTAACTTGGCTCTTTCCCTTCCTCCATCAACATAAAATCTTTTTTCACTAGGGTTTTTCATTATATTCCCAACTTTTATTTCTTTATTTACAAAATAATTTCTTACATCTTCTACATTTTTTACCAAAATACATAAATGATCTAAACAATTTTCCATTTTAATCTCCTTTATTATCATAAGGAAATTATAGTACTAATATTATTTAAATTCAACAAAATATAGATAGAAAATCTTGTAACTATTGAATTTATTAAGAAAATAAAGTATTCAATATTTAAATATATATAATAAATTCTATTTATATAAAAAATATGAAAGTTATTAAAATGTTTTTATCTTCTGTACAGTTTTAATATTATTTGCTTTTTTTTGAAAAAAAGTGTATAAATTTAGTATATATTTCTGATATGGGGTGAGTTATGCAGAAGAGAATATTACCAATGACTTCTCTAAAAGAGGGGATGTTATTAGGGGAAGACATAGTAGATAGAAATGGTGTTGTTATAATGCAACAAGGTGCAATATTGAATAAAAAGTTAATTGACAAAATAGTTAAATTTCATTTTGCACAAAATGTATATGTGTTTACTAAAGAAAAGAAAGAAACAGGTATGGACCAAAATCTAGAAAATTTAATGAAGGTCTATAAAGAAGAGAAGAAAAAAGAGGAAAGGAGGTTAAAAAGAAGGCAAACATATGCTAGTCAAATAGAGGATTTATCAATGAGACTTAAAAAGTCTATATTTATTGAAAATATTGAATCAAAAAGTTTTAATAGAGAATTAAACCATATAATTTTTGACTTAAAAAAATTAGCAACAGATTATTATAATATTTTTTCTGTAATATTAAGTGATGGCAATGTGGAAAACTACCTTTATGAACATACTGTTAGGTCTACAATTATCTCCTTTTTATTAGGAAAATGGATGGGTATTAATAATGAACAATTAAATTTATTAATAAAAGCTTCTTTATTAAAGGATATTGGAAAGGTTAAAACTTCAAGGGATATCTTGGAAAAACCAGAAAAATTAACGACTAATGAATTTAAGGAAATTAAAAAACATCCACTGTATTCATATGCACTTATTAAAAATATTGAAAATATTGAAAAATCAGTGTGTGAAGTAGTATTGCAACATCATGAAAGAGAAGATGGAAGTGGCTATCCTCTTGGCATTAAAGGACAAGAGATAAGTCAAATGACAAAAATAGTAACTATAGGTGATATGTTTACTGCAATGACTGCAAAAAGAGTTTATGCTGAAAAACTTTCACCATTTAAAGTTCTTAATGAATTTCAACAAAGTGCCTTTGATAAATTACATATGGGCGTAGTTATGACTTTTATCAAAAATTTTAGCGAATATTATTTAAATGCAGAAGTTAAATTAAGCGATAATAGTCAAGGGCACATAATAAGATTAGATTTAAATGAAATTAATAAACCATTAATTAAACTAAGAAATGGAGCTTTTGTTGATTTGAAAATTGAGAGAAATATTGAAATTGTAGATGTAATTGATAGATTATTTAATGAATAATCTTTAGGGAATGGGAGAGGTTAAAAAATTGTTAAGGTAGAAAATCATTTTGTAATAATCCTTTTAAGATATAGTTAAAGTAGTAATTATCTCCTTCTTAAGGTTAACTTGGCAAAAGTGAAAAAATATGGTAGAATTCACTTTGATATAGGGAGGTCTTATGCTACTGTTTACAATTTTTAGCATATTTGCATTTATAACTTTCATTTTGAAACAAAATGGTTATAATCATTGTTTTTGCCCAGAATGTGGGCATCTTAATCTACACTTAAAGATTATTGATAAAATTTATTTTTACAAAGGTATCTTTATATTATTAATTTTAATATTAATTAGTAAAAGTAATAATTATAGTGTGGTTTTTATTGGAATATTTTTGATGACAATATATATTCTATATAACAAAAAGAAGAAGATTAACAAATCTTGTACAAAGTGTAATTCTATCTTTTAATTAAGGGGGAAAAGTGGAAAATTTATTTAGTTTTTTAATTTTTAGAATTATTGTATTTTTGGCCGTAAAGAGTCTTTTAAACCTTAAGGAAAAAAATCATAAAATCATAGCTCTTTTAGGAGTATTATTCTCTCCTCAATTTAGTATATTTGTAGTTGTAATTTTAAAATTTGCTTATGGAAAAGATTCTAAATTGAATAATACAAAAAATAAATTAGATAAGGAAAAAAACAGTATCTATAATATACCCAATAAAGACTTGGAAGAAGTCCATATAGATGGAGGTCTAGTAGAAGAAAGCTATAATAATGAATATAGTTATAGTGGTAATTCTAATATATCTAGTGAAAGTTTTAGAGTGTCTGATAATGTTTGTATTGAAAAAAATGAAGAATATACCTTAGAGGAAGGTATAGAAAAGGATATTTCTAAAGAAGAATTAGAAGATTCAAAAGATTTAAACTTGTTATTAGCAAATAACTTTGAATCTTTAATAAAAAATAAAAAAATTAATTCATACTTTGAACCATTATTAAATGATTCTAATGCAAATCTATTAATTAAAGGAAGATATGAAAGTGGAAAAGACAGGGAATTTATAAGTCGTATACTTATGAGTAGAGTTGATTTTTTAAATTCCATTGAAGATAAGTTTAAAAATATGGATATAGAAAAATTAAAAAGAGAATTTGAAATCTTTAATGAATTTGATGCTGAATTAGAAAGTATTAGAAGAACTGAAATATTAAAGTTAAACTGTAGGTAATTTTGACTACTATCAAGTTAAAAGTAAATTTTTTAATTTCTTAGAATTAACTAGATTAAATTATTTCAAAAATCGTTTTATAATAATCTTTAATAAATTTACTTTGGAAAACCATTTGAATATTAAACAAAAAAGGGCTACTTAATACTATATTAAATAGTCCTTTTTTTTATAACTTTAATTTTGATACAAAAGTAGTATTATATGAGAACTATGCGTGGTTATTATCCTAGTACCTGTGTATACTAAAAAAGTTTACTTTCTCATATTTTTCCTTACCTAAAAACTAAATGTTTATGTAAGAATTAAGCTTAAAGACTTATTCTATCTATCAAATATTTATATATACACATCTATATAAAGTATAATAGAGTTTATTTTCTAATTAAATTTTTTTATCTATACCCTCAAAGTGATATTTCTACTACTTTTTTTATAATCTAATTAATCCTTCAACTGTATTAAGAATTTTATGTAATTCATCTTCATTTTTTACATTTTCATTAGTTCTAATCCTAGTTATAATCTCTTTATATTTGTCATTCATAATAAGTACAGTATATCTAGCCAAAGACTTTAGCATACTATCATCATGGTTTATCTCATCCTTGTGGTCTCTGTACAAATCATAAATGTTATCTTCTTGTTTTTGGTTGTTAATTTTTCTTATTTGTTGTGCAGTTTTTCCACCAATTCCATTTTCCTCCAAAAGATTTTCATAAAAAAGCATTAACTCCATTTCTTTATTTAGAAACTCCAAAGCTTTAGAAAAAAACAGTTTTAATTTTCCTTTTAATTTCTTTTCTTCAATTTTTATTTCATTACCAATAGACCATAAACTACCTAAATCCTCCAATAATAGCTCTTCTAGTAATTTTTCTTTAGAAGAAAACATAAAATAAAATGAACCTGTAGTTGTTCCTAAACTGTCACAAATTTCTTTAACACTAACGTTAATATAGCCTTTCTCAAAAAATAATTCCTTTCCTACTGTCAGAAACTTATTTCTTTTTTCAATTGTTTTTTGTCTCAAGTTATTTCCCTCCTAGATTATTTCTCAATTAATTTGTACCCAACTTTTACAATAGTATTAAGGTTGTCTTTAAAAGCAGGTATCTTTTCCTTGATTTTTTTGATGTGATAATCAATTTTTCTACTTTCTGGAAAATAAGGCATGTCCCAGATATCGTTCATTATTTTTTCTCTAGATAATATAATATTTTTATTTTGAACAAAAAAGGTAAATAATTGAAATTCAGTTTTAGATAAAATTATGTCTTTTTCTCCATTATCAATGGAAAATTCATCTAGGTTGATAGTCAAATTATGATACTTTAAAATTCGACTATATTTTTTATCTCTTCTCAAGAGGGCTTCTACTCGACAAAGTAGCTCCCTATCTTCAAATGGTTTTTTCAAATAATCATCAGCTCCAGCTTCAAATCCACTTACCAAATCTTCAGTAGTATCTCTAGCTGTTAACATCAAAATTATTACATTTCCATACTTAGCAGAATTGTTCCTAATTGATTTGCATACTTCTAAACCATTAAAATCAGGTAGATTTAAATCTAGAATAACAAGATCAATCTTATCCTCTTTCAAAAGAGGGTAAGCGTCACTACCATTATACTTACAAATTACTTCATATTTATTCTTAAGAAGCAATTCTAATCTTTTGTTAGTAACAAAATCATCTTCTACTATTAGTATTTTCATTTAATCACCCATTTTTTCCTTGAGCAGTTTTTCAACCTCCAACAACTCATCTACCAAATTTTTACCTATACTATTACTATCTTTTGCCCTTTTTTCGATATCTTTCATTTTTTCATAGATAATTTCTTGATCAAAATTACTTATACTTCCCTTTAATTTGTGAAGTATCTTTAAAACTTCCTCTTTATTACCTATGTTTTCCTTTATACTCTGTAGTTCCAAAGTATATTGATTCCAGAATATTTTTAGTAGTTCTCCATCGACAACTTTTCTTTTACCCTCGAAAGTTCCAATTAAAAGGTACTTTCTAAAAACTTTATTCAAGTTTTCTACATTAAGAGGTTTTGGGATAAATTCATTTACACCGATTTTTTTAGCTTCTATTATGTACTCATCTATATTGTGAGTACTTATTGTAACAATTGGTGTAGTTTTATCATAACCTCTAATTTCTTTTGCTAAGTCTAATCCATTTCCATCAGGTAACTGTATGTCTAATAATATTATATTATAATTATTCTTCAACAATAGTCTACTTTCCTCTAAATTTTTTGCAATTGTAACATCTAATTTAAAATTTTTAAGTAGCCTAGCTATACCTATTAAATTAATTTCATTATCTTCTACTAATAAAACTTTCCCTTGATAAAAGAGATTTGCCCCTAGCTTTCTACTAAAAGAAATGTTAATTAATTTATCTATTGAAAATGGCTTTAAAAGATACTTAGCATCTTTTACTAGAGAAATACTTTTTTGTCCAATTTCATCATATAAAATAATCAAATTGCTTCCAAGTCTTTTCTCATTTATATAGTTAACTATAGCTTTATCTTCATTTAATATATCTGCATCGACAATAAAGATAAAATCTATAGAGTTACTAACATAATCCTTTATAACATCTTTTTCATCATTAAAAGTATTTAATGGATAATATGAAAATCCGTATTCATTTAGATTTTTGAAGATGTTTTTTTCATGCTTTTTATTAATTAAAGTTATAATCTCTCTTTTTTGATAGTTGCTATATTCTTCAATAAATTCAAAAGGAACTTTTATGTTAATCTCGGTTCCTTTACCATATTTGGAATATAATTCAATACTACCTCCCATGAGGGAAACTAAACTTTTAACTATTGCTAAACCAAGTCCAGAACCACCATATTCTAATGATATATTGTCATCACCTTGGTTAAAATTTTCAAAGACATTTTTGATATCTTTTTCTTTTATTCCTATACCTGTATCTTTTATTTCTATTGATAATTCCTTAGTTGATGATATGTCAACAAAGATATCGATAGAGCCTTCATGCGTGAATTTAACGCTATTTGAAAGGATATTCCTAACAATTTGTTTAAATTTGTTCCCATCCAATTTCAAAACTTTTGGTACTTTATTGGAAACAAATGTTGTTATGTGAACATCTTTCTTTTTTTTAATATAACATAAATCGATTAATTCGTCTAGAACTTCTCGTATTTTTATATTTTTATTTCTAATTATTAGTGAATTGTTTTCTAGTCTTGATAAATCAAGAGTATCATCTACAAGATTTAATAGTGTATTAGATGAACTTTTAATTAATTCTAGATATTTTTTATTTTTTTCATCACTTTTCAATATTAATAAATCTGTAATAGTAGTTATACCATTAAGTGGAGTTTTTAATTCGTGACTCATTTTGGCTAAAAATTGACTTTTTGCTCTATTTGCTTTTTCTGCTTTCTCCTTTTCTCTTCGATACTTATATTCAGCTTTAACTCTATTTAAATAATTTTTTTCAATATTTTTTAACAAAATATAGATAGTTAGAAAAGTTAAAGAGTAAATAATTAATTTATATAAAATAATCTTTTCTCTAAAAGTTTCAATTATCTCATCTTTATTGCTTTTTTCATAAAAAAAATGTATAGTAGCAATTTTTTTCTTCATATTTACAAATGAATATTCCTCTTTTATCAAATCTTTTTCAAAGATTTCCTTCTCTTTATTACTTTCAAATATCTTTTCATTTAGATAATCATATATAATGATTTTATTAAAAATTTCGTATTCTATTAAAAGATTTAATTCATCTTGGATTTGATTATACTCTTTTTTTAATATATGCCCCTTCAAATTTTCTATAGTTAACAGATTTTGATTTTTGATACTTTCTTTAAAAAAATCATCAATTACTTTGTTAAAAGTAATATTTACTAAAAAAAAATTAGTAATAATTAATAAGATAAATATTAACCTTAGATATAAAGATGTTTTTTTCATATTCACCTCTTTTCTAAAATAATTATACAATAATTACTCTAGAAATTTAATAAATAAAAAAATAAATTTTCATTAATAATTTTATCAAATTTATTATATATAACAATAGTAAAATTTTTGTACTATGACAATATTAGTTTGAATTATTAAAAAATATATATAAAAATCATTTTATTTAATCATTTGAATAAAAATCATTTAATATAATTATCAAATTTAATTCTTAAGATAATTCCCATTATACTAAGTTTTATTTTTAAAAATAAAAAAGAACTAATAAAATTGATAATTATTAATAGTTCTTTATTAAATAAAAATGATTTCATTTTTTTATAAAAATTATTATTGATATAATGAAAAGTATAAATAACCAAGTTCTAATTAGTAATCTACCCTTCCTCTTTGCAACTTGTTGTTGAAAATATTGTTTTGGAGCAACTTTTTCAAGTCTAAAGGTTAAAATCCCTGCAAGGTTAATTACAATTACATTTGCTAGAAATAATAGAAAGGCATTAAGAGCCAAAAGTGTATCTCCTCTACCTAAAAGTATACCAAAAGTAACAAGAGGAGGCATTAAAGCAACTGCAATCATAACTCCAACTAAAGTACCACTAGCACCAATAACTAAGGATAATACTCCAGCTATTCCAGAACAAAAAGCCAAAGTTAAATCTAAAAAAGTAATATTAGTTCTGCTTATTATTTCATAGGTTAAAGTATCGAAAGTTATAAAAGTTCCTTGTAAAAATCCAAGTATTATTGCAATAGACACTCCTAAAAAAAAGTGTTTTATAGAATGTTTAAATAGGATTACATCTCCAACACTAACACTAAATGCAAGTGCTACATTCGGTCCTAATAGAGGGGCAATAACCATGGAACCAATTATTACCGCAGGACTATTGCCAATCAAACCAGCCCCAGCAACAATGCTTGATAAAATAACCATTGCATAATAATAATTAACATTTAATAAACCACTTTTTACATTTGTTTCTATAGATTGAAGACTTTTTCTATTAAAAATAGTATTTGTTTCTTCATTATTTAAAAGCTTTTTTAATTTGTCCCCATTAACATCTCCATTAAATTTCCCAAAATCGACTTGTATATTTTGAGTAAAAACCTTTAGTCTACTTGGACCAAAGTGTTTTTTTAGATAATAATTAATATGTTCAACATATTGTTCCTGTAATAATATCTCTATGGATTTTTCCCCTTTTATACTTGGGAGATTAGTTAAAATCTCTATATCCATATTTTTTAAGAAAGATAACAAATCAACTTCACAACTTTCTTTAAAAAGTATTCTAATAATCTTCAATATTTTATCTCCTTTAAATATTTTATATAATATAATAAGCTAAAATAATCTTTTTTTCAATAAAATATTAATAAAATTTGACTATTATTAATAAAATTATTGAGATATAATTGTTAAGTTAAGTATAAAATTTAGACTTCACTGTAAAATAGCTAGATATAATTATAAAGAGCAAGGAAAATTAAAAAGAACTCTAAGTAATTAACAAACTAAAAAATGGGTTGATAACCCATTTTTAATAAAAGCAAAATTTTAAATGATATTAAAAAAACTTTTTAAAAACTTTTTAAAAATTCTATTAGTCCCCCTTCACTTAAAGGCTTAGAATAATAGTATCCTTGAATTTCATCTACATTTAAGCTTTTGACTAACTCAACTTCTTCTACTTCCTCTACCCCTTCTGCTACCAATTTCATATTGAGTTTTTTACCAATGTCTACAACAGCTTTATATATTTCCTTCTTTTTATTGTTATTCTCTTTAACCATACCAACTAACAAACTTCTGTCAATTTTCAAAGTTGTAAAGTCAATTTTTAATATATAATCTAGAGAAGCATTCCCAGCAGAAAAGTCATCTATAGCAACATAAATCCCCATTTCTCTAAACTTTGATATGATATTTATAAAGTGTTCATAGTTATTTATAACAACTCTTTCTGTTACTTCAATCTCTATCTCTCTAGGTTTAACTCTGTATTTATTTAAAAAGCTTGCAATTTTACTATCTATATCTTGTAACATTAAAGTTTTAGGTGAAAGATTAAAGGACATAATAAAATCATCATTGATATATTTTTTTATCTTCCATTGTTTAAACTTTGATATTGCCCGTTCAGCAATGGCCAAATCGATATCAATTATATTTCCATTTTCTTCAGCTCGAGGAATAAATTTAAATGGAGCAATAATTCCCTTTTCCTTATGATTCCACCTTGCTAAAGCTTCTACTCCTCTTATTTTTCCTGTTTTACATGATACTTTTGGTTGAAAATAAGGCAAAATCTCATTATCTTCTATAGCTCTAGGTAGATCATTTGCTAAAAATAATAGTTCCTTTTCATCATCTAATATTTTGCTAGTAGCTTCTATTATCTCTACATTATTATCTGAATTAATTAGAAAATATGCTTTTTCAAATACCTTTTCAAAATTATATCTTTCAAATTCTGAACTAGCATATGAAATTTTAAATTTAATTTTGCTATTAAGCTTTTCATTTAATTTATCTAATATACTCCTAATCTTCCCCAAACTAAAATTTTCCTTATTATTCCTAATAATCAATAAGCAAATATTATTTACATAATACATCTCATCTATATAATTTATTTTTTTCATTTCCTTTAATACTTGACCTATTTGAAATCTAAAATCTTCATTTTCTTCAAAAGTATATAATTGATTGATTTCCAATTGGTTTTTAATAACAAGACATGCAACTGAGTCGTACTCTCCCAGTTGAAGACTATCTCTTTCTTCAAAAAACTTCCTCTTATTGGGAATATTAAAATCAGGTTCAAAATACATCTCCTTAAATAACAATTTATTAACTCTTCTTACTTTCAAAAATGTATAAATTACTGAAATAATTGCAATAATTAAAGCACTTGATAAAAAAATTAAATATTTTAATATTTTTTTCTGTTTTAATAACTCCTCTCTTATTCTGTCTTTTTGTTTTGCAATTATATATTCAAAATCTGTATTATAGGTCTTCCATCTATTATAATAAATATCCAAATCAATTATACTAGTTTCAATTCCTTTATTAAAAATATCAATTTGCATCTTATTTATTTTATCACTTGCTAGATAAATATCAAATGATGAAAACAAAGCAATTTCTTTTAAAAAATGTTTTTGTTCAAAAGTTTTATAAAATTCATAGATACCTTTATAAATCATTGCATATTGTATCTTCTCCTCTTCTAAAGCTTTTATTAACTGGTCATAATCTGCATAATATATTATTTGATTTTCAATTTCATTTCCATATTCATCTATAATTGCTTTAGTAATTTTATTGTTAACTACTCCTATATAATTTCCAAAATAATCTAGGGGTTTAATAGTAAAAACTTTACTATTAAGAGTTCCAATTAAAATAACCTCTTCTTTAAATAAACTTTTAGATTTAGACATCGTTTTAGTTAGAGCATATTCAGATGTAAATAAAAAACCTTTTTTCTCTTCTAAAAACAATTGATAACTTTCATCTCTACTTTGTCCCTTTTCTAGTACAAGTTTTTGATTAGAAACTTCTAAAAACTCCTCTAAAATATCTATAAATAACCCTTCATATTTTTCCTTTTGTTCATTAAAAAATAAGTAAGGAAAGTGATTATCTTGAATATGTAACTTAAATTCAACATTTTTAGCAAGATACTCCTTTTCAGCATCTGTTAAATTTTTAATAAATAAATTATTATTATTATCTTTAATAATCAAAGTATAAAGGTCTCTAATTACATTTGAGAGATAAATATCAAAAGTCTTATTTATTATCTCTATAAAATATGGATTGAGTTCTGGTCTAAAACGTATTTCTATTGGCATATTCAAATATGGACTAAAGACTACACCTGAAAAATTTTGTTCTATTAGGTATTTTATTGAATATTCTGTATCCCAAAATCCTACTTTATCATTATTTAACAGAGCAAAATCTAATTTATCAACTTTTATTATCTTATAATTAAAGGTTCCATTTAACTTTTCAAATAAAAAATCTAATTTTTGAGATTCAAAACTATCCTCTCTAACATACAAAATATCTATATCATCTAAGCTTTTGCTTTTTGATATAAGACCAACTTTTTCCGATAGAAATGGAAGTGAATAAACTTTTTCTTTATTTACTTTTTTAGTACTACTAAAAATTAAATCAATTTGACCTTCTCCTAACATTTCTTCCAGTTGGGTATATGTTTCAGCAAAAATATAGTTAAATTTTATACCTAGGTGTTTCTCTAAAGATTTAGTTATAAACCTCAAAAAATCCAAGTTTTTTTCATCTAAATCATAATCAAGTAGAGATTTGCCATTTTTTATTCCTATATAAAATTCTTTATTTGCTAAACTTTCAATAAATTCTAAGTCTTGTTTATTATAACTTCTAACTTCCCTAAAACTTTTTATATTTTCCAAATACTTTTGTCCCAAAGTACTTATATTTTCTGTGAATATATTTGAAAGTATTATAAAAAATAAAATGACTTTTTTCATAATTCTCATCTCCAAGCTTTATTCTTAGATGTTTTATTATTCAATTAATTTCTTCTTTTCCTTTTAAATTCATTATAGCTTCTATTTAATATTTATATAATGTACCGATTTTTTATCTGTTCTTAATAAAGAATGACATCTTGCCACTCCTTCATACTTTAAACAATCTATTTTATTTTGATGAAAATAACATTGATTGCACTCATTTTTACTATGAGATTCTATACACTTTAACTTAGTTTCATTAATATATAACTCCTCATTTACTTTAAAACTCATCTAACATCCTCCTCCAAATTAAAATAAAGTAGAAGTTATCATATATTAAATTATTAAAAAAGTAAATATAGAAATTATTTACTAAATAATTGTTAAGTTTAAATTTTTTCTTAATGAAGAATTATTATTTTAATATATAAATATTGAATATAATTTTTATTGAAATCTCTCATAAATCTTGTTTTACCTATGATTAAGTGCTAAAATATTGTAATGGAGGTAGTTATGGGCAAGATAATATATATTACTGGAGGAGCTAGAAGTGGAAAGAGTTCTTTTGGTGAAAGTTACGCAAAAAATTTGAATAGGGATAAAATATATATAGCCACTAGCAAAGTTTGGGACAAAGAGATGAAAAAAAGAATAGAGATGCACAAAATTCAGCGTGGAGATAGTTGGATAACTATTGAAGCATATAAAAATTTTGATAAAATATTTGAAGATATTAAGGAAAATCAAGTAATATTATTAGATTGTATAACTAATATGGTATCTAATATAATTTTGGAAAAGGATATAGACTGGAATAATTGTCATCTATCTCAGATAGATAAAGTAGAAGTAGAAGTTAATAAAGAAATTAACAAATTAATTAAAAAAGGAAGAGAATACAATGGACATTTGATTTTAGTTTCAAATGAACTAGGAATGGGACTTGTGCCTCCCTATCCCCTTGGAAGATATTTTAGGGATATTGCAGGAAGGGTAAATCAAAAACTAGGAAAGATTGCAGATGAAGCATATTTGATTGTTTCTGGATTGGAGCTTAGGTTAAAATGATAAGAGATATTTTAATATTAATTCAATTTTATACAAGAATTCCAATAAAAAAAGAATTAGATTTTGATAAAGAAAGATATGCAAAATCTATCTTTTTCCTACCTATTATCTCTTTATTAATAGCTATACCAATATATATAGTTTATTTTTTAGGAATAAAATTAGCTTTGGATAAATATTTAATAGGATTTTTGCTTTTATTAACAAATATATCTTTAACAGGAGGATTACACCTAGATGGTTTAGCAGATTCTTTTGATGGATTATTTTCATACAAAAAAAAAGATAAAATGTTAGAGATAATGAAGGATTCTAATATAGGAACTAATGGAGTCATAGGACTCATCTTGATTCTTTTAGGAAAATGTATACTATATGCTAATCTAGCTATTACTCCTATTATTCTTTCTCTTCCAAGTGCTAGACTTAATTTAGTCTATCAAAGTTATAAACTTTCTTACGAAAGAAAAGAAGGAATGGGCGAAGCTCTTTTTAAATATGTTAATAGGAGGGATTTTATTAAAACTTATCTAATAACATTATTCATATTTTCAATTGATTATAGATATATACTTATTCTAATTTTCAATTTATTCTTTGGAGATAGGATAAATAGATGGGTTAAGAAAAAAATTGATGGTGGAACAGGTGATACTTTAGGTATGACTATAGAACTTAGTGAAGTTTTCTTTTTAATAATAGCAGTAATTTTAAAGAGAATATATTAAGGAGGATTTATGGTACAGATAGAAGAAGTTAATAGAACTCTTATGGAAGAAGTTAAAACTTATTTGGATAATTTAATGAAACCAACTGATAGTTTAGGGATATTAGAGGAACTTGCTGTACAAATAAGTGGAATTACAGGAGAGTTTTTTAACCCTATAACTAGAAGCTCCCATGTTGTTTTTGCAAGTGATAATGGAGTAGAAAGAGAAGGTGTTAGTTGTTGCCCAAGAGAGTATACAAGGATTGTAAGTGAGTCTATACTTAACGGACATGGAGCGGTTTCAATCTTATCAAAAGCTAATTATGTTGATTTATTTCTTGTTGATATAGGAATAGACGGAAATATTCATAGAGAATATAAAAACTTTATAGAAAAAAAAATCAAAAAGGGAACTGGAAATATAAGAATAGAAAGTGCAATGACTAAAGAAGAGATGTTAAATGCTCTCGAAATAGGTATGAATTTAGCAATTAAACTATCTAAAGATAATCAACTTTTATCTTGTGGTGAAATGGGCATAGGAAATACAACTACAAGCAATGCACTCATTAGTGCTCTTTTAGGAGAAAAGATAGAGGTAGGAAGAGGTTCAGGTATAGATAATGAAAAACTTGAACATAAAAAGCTAGTTATAGATGAAGCTTTAGAAAGAGTTGTAGATATAGGTGACCCTTTAGAATTATTAAGAGAATTAGGTGGTTTTGATATTGTTGCTATGGTTGGATTCTATATAGGTTGTGCTTATAAAAAAGTTCCAATAATATTAGATGGATTTATATCAAGTGCTAGTGCCCTTTGTGCATACAAACTCTATCCTCAAATAAGAGATTATTTTATCTGTGCCCATAATAGTCTAGAACTTGGTATGGATAAAGTTCTAAAAGAATTAAATTTAAAACCAATAATAAATACTAATATGGCTCTTGGTGAAGGAACAGGTGCAATTTTATGTCATCCAATAGTAAAAAGTGCCAATGGTATACTGCAAAATATGAGAACAAAAGAGGAAATATATACACTACTAAAATAAATATAGGAGAAAAAATTGAAGAAACATAAAAATATAATGATAATGGGAACTGCAAGTTCAGCTGGGAAGAGTCTGTTAGTAACTGGTCTTTGTAGAATATTTTATCAAGATGGACATAAAGTAGCTCCCTTTAAATCCCAGAATATGTCTTTAAATTCCTTTATTACAGATGAAGGATTAGAGATGGGAAGGGCACAAGTTGTACAAGCTGAAGCCTGTAATATACTCCCTAAAGCAATGATGAATCCCATCCTACTTAAACCAACTGCCAATAACAATTCACAAGTAATTTTAAATGGTAAAGCCATTACTAATATGAATGCAAAAAATTATTTTGAATGGAGGAAGGGATTAAGAAAAGAGGTAGTAAAAGCCTATGAAAAAATTAAAGAAAAGTATGAAATAAGTGTAATTGAAGGTGCTGGAAGCCCTGCTGAAATAAATCTTAAAAGGGATGATTTGGTCAATACAGGTATGGCACAAATTGCAAATAGTCCTTGTATATTAGTAGCTGATATAGATAGAGGAGGGGTATTTGCCTCTGTATATGGTACTTTGATGTTACTTCCTAAAGAAGAAAGAGATATGTTCAAAGGAGTAATAATAAATAAATTTCGTGGTGATGTAAAGATACTTGAACCTGGTTTAAAGCAAATGGAAGATTTAATTGGGATTCCAGTATTGGGAGTAATTCCTTATTTTGACCATAATATAGAAGAAGAAGACAGTGTTACTGATAGATTTGAACAAAAAGGTAGTGGGAAGATAAAAATAAAAGTGATAAAACTTCCGCATATGAGTAATTTTACTGATTTTGACCCATTTAAAATGTATAAAGAAGTAGATCTTAGTTATACAAAAAATCCCAAGGAATTAAGAGATGCACACATGATTATTATCCCTGGAAGCAAAAATACCATAGCTGATATGCAGTTTCTTCAAAATAAAGGTTTTAGTGAAGAGATAATAAAAGGTGCCCGTGAAAAAAAGTTAATTATGGGTATTTGTGGTGGTTTTCAAATTTTAGGACGTAGAATAGAAGATCCAAATACAATAGAGAATAGATTAAAAAGCATAAATGGTCTAGGCCTTTTAGATCTTGTTACTACTATGGAAAAAGAAAAGGAAACTACCCAATTTAGTGGAAAAACCGAAAACAATATAGATATCTTAGATATAGGCAAAAATATTGATTTAAATGGATATGAGATTCACCAAGGTAGAAGTAGGGGAAAAGATTTGTCATTTATTACTAGAGGTGAATATACTTTAGGAATGGTCAATAAAAATATTATAGGAACTTATCTCCATGGTATTTTTGATAAGGGACTTTTTGTAGAAAAATTAATAAATAAACTTGGAAAGTTAGCAAAGGTAGAGGGGGTAGTAGAAAAAAGGGATTATAAAAGTTTTAAAGAAAAAGAATATGACAAATTGGCAAAAATACTAAGAAATACAGTTGATATAGAAGGTATATATAAGATAATGGAAGGGGGAGAAGTTGGATTACGTTATAGTCATCTTGATTAGTTATTTGCTTGATTTGATTTTTGGCGACCCTCATTTTATCAGACATCCTGTAGAAATTATTGGAAGTTTAGTTATTTTTTTAGAAAAAAAACTTTACAAATTTGAGCATAAAAAGTTTTGGGGTGGAATCTTAACTATAACTGTTGTTACTATTACTTTTTTTCTCTCATTTTATTTAAGTAAAATAAAAGTTATTAATATCTATCTTTTATACACAACTTTAGCCACTAATTCATTGGGAAGAGAGGGAAAAAAAGTCTATAAATTATTAATAAATAATAACTTAGAAGAGGCAAAAAAGAAGTTAAGTTATTTAGTTAGCCGTGATACAGGAGAGCTTAATAAAAAAGATGTAATTCGAAGTACTATGGAAACTATTAGTGAAAATATAGTAGATGGTATTGTTTCACCTATATTTTATATGTTTATTGGTGGGCTACCCTTTGCTATGACGTATAAAGCTATAAATACTCTTGATTCTATGATAGGTTACAAAAACGATAGATATTTAGATTTTGGATATTTTAGTGCTAAATTAGATGATTTTGTTAATCTAGTTCCAGCTAGATTAAGTGGAGGCCTATTAATTCCTTTATCAAGTTTTTTTCTTAATTTTGATTATAGGAATTCTATAAGGATTTTTTTTAGAGATAGATATAATCATGCTAGTCCAAATTCAGCTCATCCTGAATCTGCAGTAGCAGGAGCTCTTGGAGTACAATTTGGAGGTAGAAATAGGTATTTTGGAGTTCTTGTAGATAAACCAACTATTGGAGATAGGAAGAAGGAATTTGAAGTAGAAGATATTAAAAAAAATTTAAAGATTATGTATTTGACATCTGTCCTTTCATTAATTATTTTTACAATTTTTTATATATTAATTTAAATAAAAGGTTGATTTTTAGAAAATCAGCTTTTTATTCTTTTTGCTTTTATAATATATATTATTTCTAAATATAATATTAAAAAAATTGCTTCATTTTTAATTATTGTTAAAAATATAATGAAATTTTATTTAGTACATTGTTGAATTGTTGAATTGCTGAATAGTTAACAAATTAACTTTTTTAATGTATTTGACTTCTAAGCCTTTTTCTCCTATACTTTAGTATATAAAGTCTTATTAGAGGAGGTCATTAAATTGCGAAAGATTCCCTTTATTGTTTTTAGTTTTTTTTCCTTAAATCTATTTAGTAATGAAGATTTTACCTTTAGATTTAAGGGAGTTAACTATCAAAGTACTTCAAATGAAATTGTTTATAGAAATTCTACCAGTAATAAAAAACTAAGTGAGCTTATTTGGGAAAATAATAGTAATCTGATAGGTTTTGGAGCAAGTATAAATAATAAATTTATCTTTACATTTAATTTTGATTTATATTTTTCCTTTGATGATGGTATTGGAACTATGGTCGATTATGATTGGCTTGATTTTAATACTACAGATTGGACACATAAATCAAAACACAATACAAAATCAAATGTATTCCTTGGCGACTTGAATATGGAACTAAAAACTTTTAACTTTGGAAAAACTAAGATAACATTTATTTTAGGATATAAATATGATTTTCTTAAATCCTCAGCTTATGGAGGAACTTTTACATACTCAAGTCCCTATGGTGTTACTAGTGGGGGGGGAAGTTCTACAAATGGATTTAGAAATATAGAAGGTTCCCTAGCTGACAATGTAAAAGGAGTTTCTTATAGCCAATATTTTTCTGTACCTTATATTGGAATAGATAAAAAATTTGGCGATGACTCTTATATGATAGAGACTAAATTGATTTATACTAATCAAGTGAGGGTAGAAGGAGAAGATATACATCATTTACGAGACTTAGTTAGTACTTTTTATTCTGAAGGAAGCCTCTTATCTCTTGAGCTTTTACTATCTTGTAAATTAAGTAATAATATCTTTTTAAAGGGGACTTTCAAATATGACAAGTATAACTTAAACAGAGCATATTTAACTCAGACCTTTAACGAAGAGGATTTAACCTTTGCTGGTTATGGAGCTGGAATGGAAGAAGAGTCAAAATTGTTTGCTCTAGGATTAGAATATGAAATTTAATATTATCATGAAATTATACATAACGTTAAATAAAAACTTTTCTAAATTAATTATAAAAAGTTACCACTGTGCAAGAAAAAATAGCCACAAATCATTGAAAGTTATGGCTATATTGAATACTTCAAATTATCAAAACTTCTCAATTTCAAAAAGTTCAAATAGATTTCTTAAAAATCCCCTTAACCTTTAATTCTTTTTCATCACTATAACTCTATTTCCTATTTTATAAAATATAATTTAAAAAGGTATTTTATAATATCAAAATTAGTATGTAAACAATTCTCTCACAAATTTTCCTACTTCTACTCCACAACCTCTACTTTCATGTACCTTATTAACAATAGCACTTCCCACTATTACTCCATTAGCTACCTTTGAAAATCTACTTACATCTTCTGAACTTCCTATCCCAAACCCTAGTGCAAGGGGGAGATTAGTTTCTTTTCTTATCCTATCAAGATAAGCTTTAATATTTACCTCAAAGTTATCTCTCATACCTGTTACTCCAAAAGAAGATATACAATAGACAAATCCCTTCCCTCCAGCTACTATATCTTTAATTCTGGTATTAGAATTTGGAGCGACAAGTGGTATAAGCCCAAGATTTTTCCCATAAAGATAGGGATTTATCTCCCCTCTTTCTTCCAAGGGTAGATCAGGTATAATAAGACCATCTATACCTTTTTCTTCACATTTTTCTATAAATTTTTTTCTTCCATAAACATAAATACTATTATAATATACTAAAAAAACCATAGGAATTTGGCTCTTTTTTCTAATTTTACCCACTGTTTCAAATATTCTATCTATACTTATTCCATTATCAAGTGCTCTCTTACTAGCCAGTTGTATTACTGGTCCATCAGCTACTGGATCAGAGTATGGTATACCCAATTCAATAATGTCACATCCATTTTTTTCCAATGAATAAACTAACTCTTCTGTTTTTTCTAAATTAGGGTCACCAGCTGTAATATAACCTATATGTGCACTTCTACCCTTTAACTCCTTAAATTTAATATCTATTTTATTCAATATTATTCTCCCCTCCAACTTTCTTTTGAGTAGATATATCTTATTTATATAAATGCTCTGCAACTGTATGTATATCCTTATCTCCACGCCCACTTAGATTAATTATTAATATTTCATCTTTTTCCATCTTTTTAGCCAATTTAGTGCCATAAGCAATAGCATGACTACTTTCTAGAGCTGGCATTATTCCCTCTTCTAATGTAAGTAATTTAAATCCTTCTAATGCTTCTTCATCTGTTATACTAACATAATTTACCCTTTCACTTTCATAAAGATAAGCATGTTCTGGTCCTACTCCGGGATAATCAAGTCCTGCCGATATAGAATGAGCCGGAGTTATGTTACCATCTTGGTCTTGTAGTAAATAAGTTTTCATTCCGTGAATTATCCCTTCTTTTCCTTGGAAAGCTGCTGCATGTTGACCACTTTCTATTCCCATCCCTGCTGCTTCTACTCCAAAAATCTTTACTTCTTTATTTGGTACAAATTCATAAAATAAACCCATTGCGTTAGACCCACCACCAACACAAGCAACAATAGCATTGGGTAATCTGCCTTCTTTATCAAGTATTTGCTTCTTGGCTTCTTCACCAATTATTTTTTGAAAATCCCTAACCATAGTTGGATATGGATGGGGTCCAACTACCGAACCTATTACATAAAAGGTATCTTCTACTCTACTTACCCATTGTCTAATAGCTTCATTTGTTGCGTCTTTAAGTGTTCCCGTTCCACTTGTTACTTTAGTTACTTTTGCGCCTAATAATTCCATACGAAAAACATTTATACTTTGTCTTTCCATATCCTCAGCACCCATAAATACTTCGCATTCCATAGCAAATAATGCTGCTCCTGTTGCTGTTGCAACCCCATGTTGACCTGCTCCTGTTTCAGCTATCACTTTCTTCTTACCCATACGCTTTGCGAGTAATATTTGTCCCAAAACATTATTTATCTTATGAGCACCAGTATGATTTAAATCTTCTCTTTTTAGATATATTTTTGCTCCACCTAATTTTTCTGTCAATTTTTCTGCAAAATAAAGTGGAGTTTCACGTCCAACATATTCTTTCAAATAATAGTTATACTCCTCTAAAAATTCCTTGTTATTTTTATACTTTTCAAATGCTTCTGTTAATTCTCTTAGTGGCTCCATTAATGTTTCAGCAACATATTGCCCACCAAACTTTCCAAATTTACTATTCATATCTTCCCCCTTATTAATAATTAGTAATTTATAGTTAATATTAAACTTTTCTTTCTCTTACTTTTTTTAGGAATTCTCTAATTAATCCTTCCTCTTTAAACCCTCCTGCTTCTACTCCTGAACTAACATCTAATAATATAGGATTCACTCTTTCCCTTGCTTCATCTATATTCTCAATATTTATTCCCCCAGCAAGGGCTATATTATCTTTTTTACCTATTTTATTAACAAGGTTCCAGTCAAACTTTTTACCACTTCCACCTGCTACTCCTTTAACATGGGCATCTAAAAGTAAAATTTCTGCTATATTTGAATATTTTTCTATATCTTCTTTTATACTCTCATCCTTCACTCTAAATGCTTTCCAAATTGTTCCATCTATCTTTTGGCAATAATCAATATCTTCGTGACCATGTAACTGCACTATATCGATTCCACTAATCTTTTTTATTTCATTAACTTTTTCTGGTTCTAAATCAACAAATACACCAACACTTTTAATATCTTTATCAAGTTTTTCTATTAATTTTTTTGCTTCTTCAATATTTACTTCCCTTTTACTCTTAGCAAATACAAAACCTACATAATCAGGTTTGTATTTATTTACTATTTCTATATCCTCCATTCGTCTAAGACCACAAATTTTAACTTTCATTATTATAAACTCCTTTATTATAACTTTTAACTTCTTTACCACAAAGTCACAAAAATAAGAGGTTTCACAAAATTAAAGAAATTTTTTTATTCATAGTTGATTATTTCAAAAGCTTCTTTAAAACTTTTAACCTTCTTTTTTATATTATCTGCTCTCATAAAGCTCTCTCCTACAAGAATAGCATCTACTCTATGACCTCTTATTTTTTCTACATCATCCATTGTATTAAAGCCACTTTCAGATACTACTATCTTCCCTTGAGGTATAAGCTCTAGTAAATTAAGAGTAGTCTCTATTGTTACATAAAAGTTATTAAGGTTTCTATTGTTTATTCCTATTATTTCAGCTTCTACTTCAAGAGCCATTAAAACTTCCTCTTTATTATGTGTTTCTACTAAACAATCAAGATTAAGACTTTTGGCAATCTTCATAAACCTTCTTAACTTTTCTACTGTAAGTATTGCACAAATAAGAAGTATCCCAGAAGCTCCAAGTATTTTTGCTTCATAAATCTGTATCTCATCTATAATAAAATCTTTACGAAGTAGAGGCAAAGAACTTATTTTACTTGCTTCTTCTAAATATCTTCCCTTTCCTAAAAAAAACTTTTCTTCAGTCAAAATAGAACAAGCATCTACACTATCTTCATAGTATTTCATTAGTTTTTCTAGTTCAAACTCTTCCCTTATTATTCCTTTGCTTGGACTTGCTTTTTTAAGCTCTCCTATAATAGACAATCCTTTTCTTTCAAGAGCATCTTTAAAACTAGGCCTATTCCCTATATTTTTAGCTATATTTTTTAATTCTTCTAAATTATTTTCTTTTTTAAATCTAACTAAATCTTTCTTCTTTTCATCAATTATCTTTTGAAGTATCACTTTTTACCTCCCTAGTTGTTTTTATAAATTCTTCTAATTTTTCATAAGCTTTTCCACTCTTTACCACTTCTCTTGCAAGTTTTATACCCTCTTCAAGACTTTTGGCTTTTTTTCCAATATATATACTTGCACCTGCATTAAGAAGAAGTATATCAAGTTTTGCACCTTTTACTCTCCCACTTAAAATATCTCTTATTATTTGTGCATTTTCTTTAGGACTTCCACCTAAAATATCTTCTTTTTTCCCCCTTTTGATTCCAAATTTTTCTGGTGATATATAATAGGTTTTTATCTGCCTATCCTTTACTTCACTTACTTTTGTAGTATCTGTTACACTAATTTCATCCATACCATCCATACCATGTACAACAAGTGCCCTTTCTACACCAAGATTATTAAGAACATGTGCTATTGGCTCTGTTAAATCAGGATTAAATACTCCAAGGACTTGACCATTTGCACTAGCTGGATTAGTAAGAGGTCCAAGTATATTAAATATTGTTCTAAACTTCAACTCTTTTCTCACTCCTATTGTGTATTTCATAGCATTGTGAAAAGTTGGTGCAAAGAAAAAACCAAGGTTACATCTCTCTATACATTCTTTTACTTCTTGAGGATTTAGAGTAATATCTGCTCCAAGATATTCAAGTACATCTGCACTTCCACTTCTACTACTCACACTCCTATTTCCATGTTTTACAACAACTATATCTAAAGCAGAAGCAATAAAAGTAGAAGTAGTTGAGATATTATAAGTATTTAGTCCATCTCCACCAGTTCCACATGTATCTATTCTGTACCCATCTTCCAGATTAATTTTATTTGCTTTAGCTCTCATTACTCTTGCACCACCAGTTATCTCTCCAACAGACTCACCCTTTAATTTTAGAGCTGTTAGAAAACTAGCTAATTGACTATCAGGTACTTTTCCTTCAATAATATTAGTCATTACTTCTACCATTTCATCTTCTTCTAAATTTATACCATTTACAACTTTATGTAATTGCTCTATCATTTCAACCCCCTTTTTTTAGTTAATAGTAGATATATTTTTACATACTCTCTTACAAGCTTTTTTATTTCTTTTCCAACTATTTATTATTAACTATTATTTTTTCATTGTCTGTTATTCACTAATTACCATTAGTTAATCTACCTAATTTGACAAAATTTGACAAAATCTTCATTCCATGTGGGGTATAAATAGATTCTGGATGAAATTGTAGTCCAAATAATGGATAAGTTCTATGCTCTATTGCCATTATCTCTCCATCTCCTGTTTTAGCATTTATTATAAAATCTTTTGGTAAAGTCCCTTCTAAAATAGCAAGGGAATGATATCTCGCCACTGTTGTAAATTCAGGTATTCCCTCAAATAACCTTCCTCCAATATGTTTTATCTCTGAACTAACACCATGGCAAAGTTCCTTTGCATAACCTACTACTCCACCAAATGCTTCTGCTATACTTTGATGACCAAGACATATCCCTAATATAGGATATTCTTTATAGAGCTTTTTTATTACTTCTACTGAAATTCCTGCTTCCTTTGGTGATTTAGGTCCTGGAGAAATTACTATCTTATCAGGATTTAACCTTTTTATGCCTTTTATGTCTATCTTATTATTTCTAACAACTTTTACTTCTTGCCCAAAACTTGCTAAATATTGATAAACGTTATACGTAAATGAATCATAGTTATCTATAAGTAATATCATAAAGACCCTCCTAAAGCTTCTATAAGTACTTTTGCCTTATTTATCGATTCTTGATATTCCATTTCAGGTACCGAATGTGCTGTAATTCCACCACCTGCTTGAATGTTTATCTTTCCATCTTTTATAACCATAGTTCTAATAGCTATACAAGTATCCATATTTCCATCATAGCTAAAATACCCTACTGCTCCTCCATAAAGATTTCTTTTTACCTTCTCAAGTTCATCAATAATCTCCATTGCCCTTATTTTAGGTGCTCCACTGAGAGTCCCTGCTGGTAAGAAACTTCCTAAAACTTCAAATACTTTTTTTTCTTCACTTTTTTCCCCTTCTACTTGGCTAACAATATGCATTACATGAGAGTAATTATGGACAGACATAAAATCAGTCACTTTCACACTACCAATCTTTGCTATTCTTCCCATATCATTACGAGCAAGGTCAACAAGCATTACGTGTTCAGCTCTTTCTTTCCCATCTGTTAAAAGATTCTCTGCAAGTGCTTTATCTTCTTCAATTGATTTACCCCTTGGTCTAGTTCCTGCTATTGGACAGTTTATTACCCTATTCTCTCGAAGTTCTACTAATAATTCTGGTGAACTTCCTGCTACTTTATAACTTCCAAAATTAAAATAAAATAAATATGGTGAAGGATTTATTGATCTAAGTACCCTATATACTTCAAATGGGTTCAAATCTGAATCTAGTTGCCATCTTTGAGATAAGACAACTTGAAATATATCTCCCTCTTTTATATAATCTTGAGCTTTTTTTACCATTTCTATATATTCTTCCTTTGTTGTATTTGAAAAAGCTTTCTTTCCTTCTTCTTCTTTTATTGCCCTTTTAAAATTATAGGAATTTTTATATATGCTATCTTTTATTTCATTCAATCTAGTTTTTGCCTTTTCTTTATTTTCTTCTTTATCTACAACAATAAAAATTATTTTTTCATGAAAATGATCTATTATAATTCCTTCTCTAACTAAAAATAGTTCTGAATCGGGTATATTTAGTTCATCAGGATTTACATTTGGTAGATACTCAAATTCTCTTATAATATCATAAGCTATCGTTCCAAATGCTCCTCCTACAAAGGGTAATTTATCAGGATTCTCTACTTTTACACCTTCAAGTTCACCTTGAAGATAATTTATAAATGAACTTGTTTCTACCCTACTTCCATCCCTTATTACTTCTCCCTTTTGAAATCGAAGGTTCCCATAGGGATTTTTACTTATAAAAGAGTATCTCCCTTTTATATTGTCTTTACTCTCTAATAAAAAACCAATATCGTCACCTACATATTTCTTAAAAATTGTTATTGGTGTTTCTGTATCTGCAATATGTTCTTCAAAATATACTTGCAACTCCTCCATCTTCCCCCCTTATTGTACTATCAAAATCATACACTTATTTAAAATTGTAAAAAAAAGCCTGCTCCAAGGAACAGACTTAAATAGCAATTTTCTAATACAAAAAGAAATAGATACTACCTATGTTCACTAATTTGGAAGGTAAGCTGTCTATTAAATTGCTTTAAATATTTAATTGTCCACCACCAATTTAAACTTACGCTTCTCATAACAATACTCCTTTTCATAATATTTTGAACTAATTATATAGTTATATGTTATTCTTGTCAACATAATTTTCTGTTATAATTTTAAAATATTAAAAAAACTAATTATAACTAGGCCTTTAGAACTTATATCTTTTATAAATACTTATTATTTCAAAAATTTTATCTTCTATAAACTTTTAATATTACAAAAAATTAGGAGCAGAAAGGTTCTTTCTAATTATTCATTTTACCATAAGAAAAATTAATATATGTCAAGTGTTTACTTGATTTTGAAGGGGAAAAATGGTATAAATTAGTAAAGTAAAAGGACAATTATTGTAAATAGTTTAAAATTACTGACTATTCTTTTATTATTTTTATCTAACCATAGTGGAATGTAAATTATGAAGTTTTTATTATTGCTTCTAGCTTTGGAAAGGGTTTTATCTAACCAAAATGGAATGTAAATTCTATTGTATTTTAAAAAATTACCATTTTAGCTAGTTTTTATCTAAGAAAAATGAAATACTCTTTAAAAACTTCATTCTAATGCTAATCTCTTTAAATTTCAAATTCAGAATTTCATAGGGTAATTTCCCTATTGAAGTATATTTATTTTTTATAATAATTTTTTTAGTATTAAATAATAATTTTATGAAATATTTTTTCTACAAAAATTAACTAGTGATTTAATTGACAAGCTCAACTTTAAAGAGTATATTTTATTATAATAATTAAAAAAATATTACGACTATAAGGAGGAGGGATTATGAGGTACGAAATCAAGTTTTTATTAGATGAAAAAAAGATTCTTTTAGATTACCGTAGAAAATTCATGTCGTACATAAAGAATGTTTTAGATAATTATGACAAAGGTATAAAAGATAAATTTTACAATACTAATCAACAAAAAAATTTTACTTTTTCTGTTTATCTTCCAATTAAATCATTTGGTAAAGAAAATATTTTGTTAAATGGAAATGAAATCAAATTATTTTTATCCATCCAAAGTATGGAAGATTCATTACATTTTACCAATGCAATTCTCGGTTCTATGAGTAAAACTTACCCTATTGGAAGAAATAAAATGAAGGTAATTGGTATTAGACCTTTGAAAGAAAAAGAAATCAAGGGAAATCAAGTCATATTTAAAACTATGTCTCCTATTGTTATAAGGGAGATTATAGAAGGAGAAAAACCAAAGTATCATGAATTTGATGAAAAAGGATTAGAAATTCTAAAGAGAAATACAATTGCTACCCTTGAAGGTAAGTTTTTACCAAAGCAATTAAATGAAATTAAAATTATTCCTTATGAAATAAAAAAAACAATTACTAGACATTATTCAATTATGTTTCCTGTATCAACTGGAGTTTTCAAAGTAGAAGGTAGAAGGGAAATCTTAGACTATCTATATAAATGCGGAGTTGGTAGCCGAAGTAGTGCAGGATTCGGTATGGTAGAGATACTTAATTAAAGAGGTGAATAATGTTAACCGAGTTAGGTAATAATATAGTACAAATCGAACCTTCTGATTGGAGATGGAGTGCTAGCATAGTTGGATTGTCAAAATATTTCAATTATCATAAATTAGACTATACAATTGAAGAGGACTATATTGAATTCAATGAAAAATTTATAGATAAAAAAAGATATTTAAAATTTGCTGAATATTTTTTTGGTGATAAAATGCACCATAAAATCATTGAAAATCTATTAAAGTCAGATGTATTGACCAATGAAGAAATTAAACTAGTTAATGAAAAGTTAAGTGCTAATTCAGTTATGAAAAAAGTTATGAAAAAAGTTAAATTCAACAATAATAAAGATGAAATACTAAATTTAATTGGAAATAATAGATTTGAAATTATCAAAAATACATTTAAAGAGGGAAAATCATTATATGCAAATTTTTGTAACAAAGGAAATCTTTTTGATGAAAAGGGGAATATTTGCAGAATAGTTGGTTATTATGTTGATAGGAGTAGAAAACTTGGTACTTTATCATTTGGAGCAGAAAAAGAGTATGTTCAAAATATATCCACAGACACTAAGTACTTTGATTTTGTACCCTTTGGTTTTTCAAAAACTAAAGAAGCTTTTTTTATAAATAATAATTTTACTATAAAACAATTAATCGATTCAAATAAAGTAGATATAATGATTGATGAAAATATAAGTATTAGTAATTTTCTCTATAAGATAAAGGAATCATCAAAATTTATAGATTATGATGTAGAAGTAATTAAAAAGGACAGGGATAATAATTATTATGAAACTATTTTCATTAGAAAAAGTGCCATAGAAATTTTTAAACAAATTAGTGATGTTATATATAATTCAATAAAAGATGATTTAAAAGTAAAAAAAGTTTTCGGTCAAGTAAGAAAAGAATTTAAAAATGGAAAGTGGATTAATAAAAGGGATTTAAAGGATAAAAAGTATTGGCTAAAAATTGAGAAAATTATTACAAACAATATTTTAAACGGTATTAAGTTAGATTTTATTATTGAAAAATTATTTGTAGAAAACCTTGATGAAAAAGCAACATATAATTATAAAATTAACTCTTTAATTAATATTAATCAATTAATTTATGGAAGGATAAATATGACTAAACTGCAAAAAGAAGCCTACATATCAGCTTTAAAAGTACAAAAAATATTGTCAAATAAAAAAAATAAAATTAGAAGTTATGAGCAAAGATTAATTACTTCCTTATCTTTAAGAGATTATGATAATGTAAAGGAAATTTTATTGCACCTTTCAGCATATACCCAAGTAAAAATGGATTTTTTAATAGATGTTTTTGAGAATTTTGATGAAAATAAAAATCTAGTTTATACCTTTATTAACACTTTGGGAGAAAAAAAATCATTGTCTAATAATTCAAATAAGGGAGAAGAGGAGAAATGAAGACTGAAATGAGTAAAATAAAGGGATTAACCTTAACAGTCTTGGCGAAAATGACTGCGAATTATGGTGATACATTGGGAAATGTAGCTTCAGTACAAAAAGTATTTCGTGAAGGTCAAACTTATTCTATTAGAACAAGAGAAAGCTTAAAAAATGCGATAATGGTTCAAAGTGGAATGTATGATGATTTAAAAACTATAGATAATGGTAGTGCACAAAAAGCAGTTGGTGAAAATTTAAATGCAATGAATACAAGAGCCCTTGAGGGTGGGTATATGAATACCAAAGTGGGAAAAAATGGATTAACATATGTTAGAAGTAGTTCTTTTTATTTAACCGACGCAGTTGCATGCGAACCCTTTATAAACGAACCTAGATTTCATAACAATCTACATCTAGCCCAAACTCTTGCTAAGGAAAAAGGTCTAAATGTCCAAAAAGATGCAGATAAAGTGGGACTTATGCTATATAACTATGAATACGATAAAAATATTAGAGCTTATTCTATTACTTTTGACTTAGAGATGGTTGGAACAGACACAAATTTTGAAAAAGAATCTAATTCTAGAGAAAAAGCAGACAGAGTTCTATCTATCTTAGAAGCTATTGAAAATTTAAGTTTAATAGTAAAAGGTAACTTAGACAATGCAGAACCTATTTTTGTAATAGGTGGACTTTCAAATAGAAAAACTCATGTATTTGAAAATGTCGTAAAAGTAAAAAGTGGTCGGTTTATTATTACAGAAGATCTATTAAATAGAAAAAATAAGGGCTATAGCGCTGGACTCTTAAAAGGAGAAAATTTTACTAATGAAAATGAAATTATTGAGAAGATAAAACCTGATAGTATTTCAAAGTTCTTTGAAAAACTGGAGAGAAAAGTAAAAGACTACTATGGAGTTGAATAACAATGAAAGTTTTAAGAATAATCTTAAGTCAAAATAAAGCACACTATAAAAAAGAAGAAGTTAACCAAAATAAATTAACTTATCCTTTGCCACCCTTTTCTACTGTAATTGGTGCAATACATAATGCCTGCGGTTTTACAAAATACAAATCAATGAATTTGTCTATTCAAGGAGAATACAAAACTCTATCAAAACAAGCTTATGTAGATTATTGTTTCCATGATAGAGTTGAAAATGATAGAGCCATGTTAATAAAATTAATTAATAAAAATATTCAATCAAAAGCTTTTTTAATGGTTGCAAAGGGTAAAAAAAATCAAGGAAATGATTTTTTGCAGGAAAAAACTATTGATGTATATAATAGAGATTTACTAGATAAATATAGGGATTTAAAGGAACTTAACAATAAATTTATTCTTTTTAAGGAAGAAAGAATTAATAAAGTTAAAAATTTAATTAAAATCAGGAAAAAATCTATCAAATCAAAATTGAAAAAGGCAGATATTTCACTAAAAAAATCTCTTATTTTAAAGGATAGAGAAAAGGAGTTAACTAAACTTTCTACTTTAATTGATAAAAGATATAATGAATTTAGGTATAACAATATTACTATAGAAAATGAAAAGTATGCATTATTGACAACTTCCTTAAAATTTTATGAAATTTTACATGAAGTAAAACTTATTATACATATTGATGCCCATGAAAAAATTTTAAATAGTATAAAAGAAAATATTTATAATTTAAAATCTATTGGAAGAAGTGAAGACTTTGTAGATATAAAAGAGTGTAAATACGTTGAACTAGTCAACAAAGTAGAAGATGAAATCATAAGTGATTATTCTGCATATTTAAACTATGATTTAGTTAAATCTAAAAATATACTTTTAAACAAGAGAAAAGAAGGGATTCCTGCTTCTGGAACTAAGTATTGGATTAATAAAATATATGATAAATCTAAGGGTTATCGAGATTTTAAGGATTTGGGAAAAAGAGTAAAAGTTATATATGCTTCTAAATTTCTTATAGATGATGAATCTGACGGTGTTTATTACGATAAACAGTTTATAGTAAATTTTAGTTGAGGTGAAAATTTGATTGACTTAAATAAAATGGCAAAAACCAATAAAAGTATTAGAGAACACACAGATGATTTGCTTAAAGGTCTATTGAAATTAAAAAGATATAATTACATTGATAAAAAACTATATGAACTTTTAAAAAAAACTTGTGAATATCACGATTATGGAAAAGTTAATGATGAATTCCAAAAAAGAATTTTATCCAATAACAAATTTATATTTAATAATTCTAAAGAGGTAGGACATAATATCCTCTCTCTTTGTTTTTTTTGTGAAAAGGATTTTGACAGTATTGAAGATTATTTAAAAGTTGCATATGCAATTCTCAACCATCATCATTATACAGATAACTACAAGGAAGTAAAAGATAAAAAAAAATTAATAGATTCCTTTATCAAAAAATTTGGTGGAAAAAAGATAACAGAAAGGTTAATAGATAAAATAAGCCAAATGAGCTTGAACAAAGAAGCAATTTTAATAAAAGGATTTTTGCACAAGTGTGATTATTCAGCCAGTGGTGATTATAATATAGAATATCCAAATAATTTTTTATTAAACACCTTAAAGAACCTTGATTTTAAAGGATGGAGAGATGTGCAAAAATATACTATGGAAAATAGAGATGAAAACTTAATTGTTGTAGCTAGTACTGGAATAGGAAAAACAGAAGCTGGTCTTCTCTGGATTGGAGACAATAAGGGATTCTTTATCCTCCCACTTAGAACAGCTCTAAACGCAATGTATAAAAGGATAAAAAATGATATAGTAATTGATAAAATCGATGAAAGATTGGCACTTCTACACTCAAGCACACTATCGGTATATATACATGAAGCTGTTGTAGAAGATGACAAAATCTTGGAATATCAAAGTAAGGGTAAAAACTTAACTATGCCTCTTACATTAGCTACATTGGATCAGTTATTTGATTTTGTTTATAAATACAATGGATTTGAACTTAAACTTGCAACTTTTAGTTATTCTAAAATAGTATTGGATGAAATCCAAGCTTATTCTGCTGATTTGATTGCATATATAATAAGTGCTTTGGAGATGATTTATAAAGTAGGTGGGAAGTTTGCAATAATTACAGCCACTTTACCGCCATTTATTCAAAGTTTACTTGAAAAAAATATAGGTAAGATAAAAAATAAAAGTTTTATAACTGGAAAAGATAGACATTATTTAAAAATAATAGAAGATAAAATAAATTCAAAAGATATTGAGGAGTTTTATAGAGAGAAACAAGGCAAAATTTTGGTTGTTTGTAATACAATTGGACAAGCTCAAAATATCTATTGTGATTTAGTTAATAAAGGATTTAATCTAAACTTGCTTCATTCAAAATTTATAAAGAAAGAGAGAAATAAAAAGGAAGAGGAAATAATTAAATTTGGAGATACAAATTGTATGAATAATGGAATATGGATATCTACTTCGCTAGTAGAAGCCAGTCTTGATATAGATTTTGATTATTTATTTACGGAACTTAATGACCTCAATGGATTATTCCAAAGACTAGGTAGAATTAATCGAAGAGGAAAAAAAGGTAATATGCTTAATGCTCCTAATGCATTTGTTTATATAAAAATTAATAAGAATCTATTGGTTAAGGGAAACAAAGGATTTATCGACTCAGATATCTATAACCTTTCTAAGGAAGTTCTATTAAAATTTGGAAAAGGAATATTAAAAGAAGAAAAAAAATCAGAAATGATAAATAAAAACTTTACTTTAGAAAAATTAAAGAACTCTGACTTTGTTAGAAGATACTATAAAGTAAAAGAATATTTAGATAATTTATATATTGGTGAAAAAAGCTTAAAAGAAGTTCAAAAATATTTTAGAAATATTATAGCTTATAGTGTTATTCCAAAAGAGATTTATGAAGATAGAAAGATACAAAAAATATTAAAAACTAATGAAACTTTATTAAAAGAAAAATATACCTATAATAAGTCCTTAAGTAGAGATGAAAATAAAAGATTAAAGGATAAATTCTTTCTTAATCAACAAAAATTAAGAGATGAAATTGAAAAATATACAGTTTCAGTTGGCATATATGATTTGAATAAAACTGGAAAAACTATAAATACTGGATTTGAAATTATTCCTATAGTCAATTGTAAGTATGATAATAATATTGGTTTTATTCGCGTAAAAATGGAAAAAGGAGGTAATATTAACAAATTTGATGCATTCTCCTAAATCTAGAGAAAAAAGGTACTAGTATAGGAACTAATATCACCATAAAAATTAGGTTGTTTAAATATCCTCTTGATTTTGAAGAGTAGAAGTGGTATAAATTAGAGGGGTCAACAAATTTACTACATATAATTAAAAATATGCACAAGTAGAAATTATTTTTTATTTTGTCTAACCAAAATGGAATTTAAATTATATGAAAGTCTTAAACTAATTGTTGACAATAAGAAAATTTTATCTAACCAAAATGGAACTAAAATGTTTTTTATCTCTTCAACCAATTTTGTTTTTTTCCAACCAAAATGGAATGTAAATATATAAGTTTAGGTTTTTTTATCCATGCCTGCTCGTTTTTATCTAACCAAAATGGAATTAAAATTTTGTATTCCTTTCCGATTTACCTCTATTTTAGAGGTTTTTATCTAAGCAACGTGGAATTAGGATTCTTCTTTTGTTATTACAATAATTACACAATGATACTTTATCGGATTAAATGAGATGAAAATTATAAAAAGTATATTTTTTGAGAGCTTTTACACCTTGAACTTATTAAAAATTATAATGATTTAGCCTTTAAAATAGTTGAACTTTTTTGATTCTAATAAATCAACAAATTTTACTTTTTAATTTTATAAATTTCAAAAAAAAATTTTAGAGTGCTAAAAAAATTAAAATTAAATTACTTCAGTAAAACTATCTGTATAGAGGTCTTTCTTTAATTTTTCAGCTTTACTATTTTGTCTAAAGTTTAACCGGTAAAATAATATCTTTTCCTTATATTATTTATTATATTAACATTTTACCTTGCATAAAAAATTAAAAATTGTATTTTTTTGTAAAATGTTAAATTTAAATTTTGGTATTTTAATCAAATTTTAAAAAGATATAAATATCAACGATATATTTTATAAATGTCAATAAATTATAACATATATTTGATTAAAGTCAATTAATATGATATAATATCAATTGAAATAAATTTAGGAGTGTGTGTAAAATGGAAAAAATTAATTTTTTTGTCGGCATATTGAACGACATTTTGTGGGTCTATATACTTATAGGTGCTTTGATAAGTATAGGTCTTTATTTTGGAGTAAAAACAAAATTTTTACAATTTAGACATTTTGGAGAGATGTTTAAACTATTAAGAGAAAGCACAAAAGAAGAGGTAACAGACACTGAAGATTCTACCCAAGGAAAAGCTTTATCTTCTTTTCAAGCTTTCTGTGTTAGTACTGCAAGTAGAGTTGGAACTGGAAACCTTGCTGGAGTCGCTATAGCTATTAGCGTTGGGGGTCCCGGAGCTGTTTTTTGGATGTGGTTAATTGCTCTTATAGGTTCTGTTTCTAGTTTCGTTGAGAGTGTTTTAGCTCAAGTATACAAAGTAGACAATGGAGACGGTACTTTTAGAGGTGGACCTGCTTATTATATGGAAAAGGGACTTAAAAATAGAAAAATGGGTATAGTTTTTTCTATACTTATTACTATATGTTTCGGTTTAGTTTTTAATGCAGTTCAGTCTAATACTATTACTCTTGCTTTCCAAGAAGCTTTTGGAATTAATAGGACATTTTTAGGAGTATTAATTACTATTTTTACTGCTGTAATTATTTTTGGGGGTGCAAAGCGTATTGCACATGTAAGTGAAGTGGTTGTACCTGTAATGGCCATAATTTATCTTTTAGTTGCTATTTACATAGTAGGAAAGAATATAACTTATATTCCAGAAGTTTTCAAAATGATTTTTGGTGGAGCTTTCGGTATCAGACAACTATTTGGTGGTGGTATTGGTGTTGCGATGCTTCAAGGAATAAAAAGAGGTTTATTCTCAAATGAAGCAGGAATGGGTAGTGCCCCAAATGCAGGTGCGGCTGCTAAAGTAAGTCATCCTGTAAAACAAGGTTTTGTTCAGGCTCTTGGTGTCTTCGTTGATACTTTGTTAATATGTTCTGCCACAGCATTTATCGTAATTATATCAAATGACAGTTGGATAGGAGTAGAAGGCATCAGAGGGATTGCAATTACTCAAAGAGCCTTAAGTAGTCAAGTAGGAAATTGGGGTAATATTTTTGTTGCTATTTCAATATTATTGTTTGCTTTTAGTTCAATTATCGGAAACTATTATTATGGTGAAACTAACGTTGAATTTATAAAAAATAATAAAAGTTCTGTCCTATTTTATAGAGTTACTGTTTTAATCATGGTTATGTTTGGTTCAGTAAGCAAAATTCAATTAGTTTGGGATTTAGCTGATCTCTTTATGGGCTTAATGGCTATAATTAATCTAATTGCAATCTTTAAATTAGGAAAAGTAGCCTTTATTTCACTAAAAGATTATGAAAAACAGAAAAACAAAGGTTTAAATCCTGTATTCAAAATTTCTTCTGTTGATGAAGAAACAAAAAAAGCTTATAACTTAGAAGGTTTAAGTAAAGAATGGAATTGAAATTAAAGAAAAGGCTTTAATACTTATTTAATTAATTTAATGAGCCAAATTTAAAACCCTCATATATCCTATGAGGGTTAATTTTTTCAAAGAAAAAAAGGTCTTAGACCTTTGATTAGCTTGGAAAAACGATTGGTTTTGTATTTCTAACTCTTATAATATAAGCGCGAATATAAGTTTCTAACTCTTTTTTTAAATTAATTCTCAGTATTTCTTCTACTGAACAACCTTCCTTAACCATTTTTTGTATTTCAAACATAACATCTATGGGTATAACATTTGCTGGATCCTTGTCCATTTGACCGCCCCCCTTTACGATTCATTCATAATATTACCTCATTTTTTTTAAAAATGAAAGAGTTCTACATAAAAAAATATACGTTAAAAATATAATATACTTTAAAAAGGTTGTTTTCATTAATAAATTGAAAAAAATATTTTATACAAAACTTTAAAAAATTCTACTTTACTTAAAAGATATATTTATCTAAAAAAATTAATTATTTACATCTTTTATCTATCCTAAAGTTTTAAAATTATAGAATTTTGACTAAAAAATCTGCCAAATAAAATAACAGATTGAAACTTCAATTTTATTTTACTTTTTCTTCTTATTCAATAAAGTTTTTTCAACATGTAAACAACAACTTCTTAAAATTAAAAAGCAAATAGAAAAATAATATCACCTTAGTAAATCATTGTATTATTCTGCTAAAACTCTTCACAAATTTGTTAAAAATTTATATTTGCAATAAATATAAAAAACAGCCTTTTGCTGTTTTTATCTTTATTGCTAAATATTTATTTTAGATCCATCACTATTAAATCTTGTTTTTTGAACAAAAGAAACTATAAAATTTATTACTTGCCCCATTAATAATAGAGAAACTCCTGCTAACAAAGCACTTTTTATATCAAAAACCATTGCTGCTATACTAACTACTATAGCATCTGCTATCATTAAACAAGTTCCAACCTTTAGTTTAAAGTGTTTATTAAGAACTTGAGCAATTATAGCTGTTCCCCCTGTATTGCTTCCAAATCCAAGAGCAAAACCTAAACCTATCCCTATAGTTACTCCTCCAAGAGTCGATCCTAAAACCTGATTGTTAGTAGCTAAAAAGGCAAATTTTTCAAATACAAAGTGACTCTGAACCAAATTACTATATGTTGATAACATTACTATTCCATATATAGATTTTAAAGCATAAGATCTTCCAAAAGTACTAATACCTAATATAAATATAGGTATATTAATTATAAACATACTCCACCCTATGGGTATAGAGAATAGATAATATATTATTGTTGATAAACCACTCACTCCTCCTGCTGCCAATCTGGCTGGGATTAAAAAGTTACAAAGTCCATATCCAGTTAAAAACAACCCTAAATTAATAAAGAAAAAATCAATTATAAATAGTTTTTTATCTTTCAAGTTAATCTCCTAATGTCTACATTTTTCTACTTAAACTACCAAAAATATTTTTTTAGATAACTACAATTTTACAAATTTCCGAAGTAAATTATATCATAAAATTCAAAGCTTAACAAGCATAAATATACCTTTAAAAAAATTAAACAAAAACATTCATAATCAAATTGTATGCAGATTTTAGTGCAAATTGATAACAATTCAACCACTAATTATACTGATTTTACAAATTAAAATTTATTTAAAAAATAAACTTCAAATAAATCGGTATCTTTAAGCTTTTTTAGACATTTCAAATTATATTGTTTTATTTTTAACAGTAAAAAGCTTTAGAAAAAAATTCACCCTCGAGTAAAATCTATATGTAATTTATAAGATAACTTTGACAACTTTAATCTTCTACTCTTTCAGTTCAAAAATAATATACTTCCATAAATCTTTTATTTTTTTATTTTTAACTTTTTTTAATTAAACTTTAAATTATTTAACAATATTTAATTAGTCAAAAAATAAAAGACATTTCTATTAATTACCCCTTTAAAATTTAATATAATCTAATTAATTCATGTTCTACTTTTGAAAAATAAAGTTATTATTGAACATTTTAAGCAAATATAGTATCATGATAATTAACATAATACATAGGGGAGTTGTTAGGATGAATTTAAGACAAAAAATGTCTTCTTGGTTTATTTTTATACTTATTGTTACATTAAGTATCAACATTATAAACTATAAATTAGGATTAGACAAAACCATACAATTAGGACTTATAGACGTCCAAAATAGGGTAGAAAATGCAAATGATGAGGTTCAATTAAAATTAGAATCAGTTATAAAAGATTTAGGTACTATAGAAAGTTTAATTTCTCTTACTACCAATCCAACTTTAGCTTTTGAGCAAGCAAGGATATTAACAGTAGATAACGAAGCTTATCGAAACTTTTTCTTTGCTGACAATAGACAATATTATAGTGAGCCTAGAGATGGAAAGAGACCCTTTGGTTCATATACAGAAGAGAAATGGTATCAAGATGCTCTAAATAAAAAGCAAAATATTACTTATGTAACTATAGAAAACAGTGAATATCTCCAGATAACAAAAGAAGTAAAGATCCACGGTAATAGTTATGGAGTAGTTGGAGTAAATGTTGATTTAAGCAAATTATTACATAAAGAAAAAAATTTAAAAATTGGTCAAGAGGGTTTTATTGCTCTTTCAAGAAAATCTGATGGATATGTTATAGTACATTCAGATAAAAAATTTGAATACAAAATAATAGATAATATTTTACCTGATTTTTCTTATTTTAAAGGTGGAGAAACAAGAAATAATAATATATTTGAATATGAATTAAATGGTAATTCTAAATTTTTATTTCACGTTTATAATAAAGATTTAAATTTATATATTATGGGTGGAACTGGTTACTCAGAATATTCAAAAGCTTATCAATCTACTAGATTGTCTTCAACTATAGGTCTTATTATCAATGTAATTATTGTAATTTTAGCACAATTTTCTCTTGATAAAAAAATTGTAAAACCTATTAAAAATCTAAATTTATTAATTAAAGAAATAACAAATGGAGACTTAACAGTTTCTTCCCAATACAAATCAAATGATGAAATTGGTGAATTAAGTAATAGTTTCAACGAATTTAGTAATAATATGCGAGGAGTTATCTCACATATGATGAGTAGTGCTGTAGAAGTTGGCGAAAGAAATGAAGAGATGATAACCGACTTTACAAGTATTATAGAAGATAATTCAAGTGTAAGTATCAGCAAATTAAAAGGGGCAATTTCTAATACTATGGATAATATTAGAAATCAAACAGCAAGCACTCAGCAAACACTTGCAGGAATAGAGGAAGTTGCTGCTACTGCAGATTCTATGAAAGAAAATGTAGATGCAAATCTAAATACAGCTAATATTTCAATCAACCTTGCTAATGAGGGTGTAGAAGATATGGGCGCCTTAACTCAAAAGATAAATGAAATTAGTTTTAAAGTTATAGAAACTAATGATACAGTTGAGTCTCTAGTTAATCTCTCAGAAAATATTGGAAGTATCACTGTTGCAATTACTACTTTAGCTGAGCAAACTAACTTACTTGCTCTTAATGCTGCTATTGAATCGGCAAGAGCAGGAGAAGCTGGTAGAGGTTTTGCAGTAGTTGCACAAGAAATTAAAAAGTTAGCTGAAAAAACTAATGATGAAACAGTCAAAATAGATAATATTGTAAGAGAGATAAATAGTGAAATTGAGAATCTAAAAAATCTTACAGATTCTGTTAAGAGTAATGTAATTGTTGGTCTTGAACTTAATGAAAAAGCTTCAAATAAAATTAATAATATTAAAGATAGCATTAATAGAAGTGCCAATATGATTAAGGAAGTATCTATTGGAGTAGAAGAGCAAAAACTTGCTACTGAGGAGATTAGCAGAGCTGTAAGTGTGATAAGTGACAATGCAAATGAAATTGAATCAAAAGAAACAAGTAACTTAGAAGTAGCAGAAGGGATTTCAGATAACCTTACAAGTAAGCTTACCTTATTAAGAACTTTATCAAATAAAATGGAAGATTTAATTAATGACTTAAATATGTTTAAAATTTAGTAATATTAAAAACTAAGATAAATGACTAATCTTCAAATTAGTCATTTATCTTCCAACTTAAAAGGTCAACTTTTGCTTAATTTTTCTTTATTTCCATTATTTAATTATTCTTCATCTTTGTAGGAAGAAAAATTTTTTTTAGTATATTAATTTATACAGAGTGGAAAAAGGTGGTAATTATGAAGGGAAAAGTATTAATTGTAGACGATTCAAAGTTAAATTCTGGTTATTTACGTGGAACTCTAGACGATTATAACATAGAATCACTTCATGCTTATAACGGACTGGCTGCACTAGAAATTTTAGAAAGCCATTACCAAGAGATTAAAGCAATTACTCTTGACAGGTACATGCCATTAATGGATGGAGCAGAGTGTGCTAGAAGGATAAAAGGAATTGAAGAATATTCTGATATTCCAATTATTTTTGTAACTTCCATGTCTGAAAAGGAAGATATAGTAGAAGGATTAGAAATAGGAGTGTATGACTATCTCATAAAACCAGTAGATGGTGATTTATTATATTTAAAAGTAAAAAATGCCATGGATTTTTACAATCAAAAATTGGAACTTAAAAAATTAAATAAAGAAGTAATTGAAAGAAATGACCAATTAGAAAGATTAGTTGAAAAAAGAACTAAGAAACTTCAAGAGATTACAAATTCAATTCTTAATATACTAGAAAGTGCAACAAGTATAAATGATCAAGATACAGGAAATCACATACAAAGAGTAGCTAATTACTCTGCTTTGTTAGCAGAAAAAGCCGGTCTTAGTCACAGAGAAATTAAAGAAATTAGAAACTATTCACCACTACATGATATTGGTAAACTTGGAGTAGCTGATTATATATTAAAAAAAGAAGGGCCACTTACCCCAGAAGAATTTGAGCAAATGAAAACTCATGTGACCATAGGGGAAGAATTATTAAAAAGTGCCGAATTACCAAAAATTGCAATAAATATTATAAAATATCATCATGAAAAATGGAATGGAAAAGGATACTTATTTGGTTTAAAAGGAGAAGAAATACCAGTAGAAGCAAGAATTGTCGCTATTGCTGATGTTTTTGATGCTTTAACCTCAAAACGTCCCTACAAAGAAGCTTTTAGCATAGAAGAAGCAATTGATATAATGACAAATGAGATGACCAAACATTTTGATCCAAATCTTTTAGAACTTTTTTTCCAAAATATAGATAAAATAAGGGAAATTAAAAGTAGACTCAGCGAAAGCTGAGTCTATCATCTTAATCTTACACCTATTTCTACTGGATTATGATCAGTAAATTCAAAATTCAAATTATGAGTTTTTACATATATATTTTCTATATTAGGACTTAGTAAAAAACCATCTATTATTGCTGTAGAATTTGTACCATCATAAATTTTTGATGCGTCTCTAATTGTTGGAATCTCTTTTTCAAATACCCACTTCCACCCCTTATCAAAAAAATCTTCTGGAATTTTTGGCATTTCATATAAAAATTCTCCTTTTACCTCTGTTTTTGGCAATAATAAATTCCAGTCTCCACCTATAATTACATAATTTCCTTCTAAATATTCTCTATTATATATATCTTTTATAAATTTCATTTGCTGTTCTCTCAATGAACCATCATCAAAAGCTGAATTATGAGTATTTACAACTATTAATTCTTTTTCATTACCCAAATCATACCTTATTTCTACCATTGCCCTTTTGAGGTGAAATACTCTAATTGGCCACGAATACTGTCCCGGTAAAGGTATTCTTTTAGCACTTTTATAGTTGTATTTACTCCCCAATAATAATCCACTTTTTACCTTTCCTATTGGGTCATTTAATGGTTTAGGTACAAATTGGTTTACATAATTGTACCCATATGAATATTGATAATCAGATAATTTTTCAATTATTTCTTCTTTTATAGAATAAGACCAAGTTCTTCTAGATACTTCATCTACCTCTTGTAATAAGTATATATCCATTTTTCCATTTAAGAAATCTAAAATTCCATCTAAATTTTTTCTTACTTCTACTTCTTTAGATCTCTGTCTTGTACCCCCATCCATAAAAAAGTCCATTTCTTTACCCATTCCACCATAACCTAAATTCCAAGTAAGAAGTTTTATTTCTATAGGTAACTTTCCCTTTACTTTGTTATTTATTAGCAACTTTTCCTCTTCTTTAGGGTTATATTCTATAAGAGTAAAATATATTAAGAACAAAAGTAGTATAAGAGCCAAAAATCCTATCAATTTTATTATTTTTTTCATAAATCCCTCCTATTAAAAATATAGCACAAGAAGAGAATTTATAAAAGAATTTATAGTTTTTTTCATCCTTAACCATTTTCAATATAAAACCTTTTAATTTTAAAAAGTTTATATAATCTACACAATTGTGTTATATAATCTTTTTGTTTTTTAAAAAATATTCATTTAATTAATCTAAAAAATATACAAAATATATGATATAATTGTATTGTTATATACAGATTTAAAGAAAGAGGGTGTCATATGTGGCAGTGTATAATAGCATCTTAGAACTAATAGGAAAAACTCCTTTAATTAAGCTCAACAAACTAAATAAAACAAAAAATAATATTTTTTTAAAAGTAGAGTCATTTAACCCTGGGGGAAGTGTTAAGGACAGAATTGCTCTAAATATGATAGAAGAAGCTGAAAAAAAAGGTCTTCTTAATAAAGATTCAGTAATTATAGAACCAACCAGTGGAAATACAGGTATTGGCTTAGCTATGGTTTGTGCTGTAAAAGGATATAAACTTATTATTGTAATGCCTGATAACATGAGCATAGAACGTGTTAAACTCCTGAGAGCTTATGGAGCAGAGGTAATTCTTACTTCTGGAAAATTTGGAATGAAAGGTTCTATGGATAAACTAGAAGAATTGCAAAAAATTTATCCAAATCATTTTACTCCAAATCAATTTAAAAACGATGATAATCCCGATGCACACAGAAAAACAACTGGAGTAGAGCTTTTAAACGATTTGGGAAAAAACATAGATATATTTGTTGGGGGAATTGGAACAGGTGGAAGTCTCACTGGTACTGTAGAAAGATTAAAGGAAGATATTCCACATTTGAAAGCATATGCAGTAGAACCAAGTGAGTCGGCTGTGCTTAGCGGGAACGAAAGAAAACCCCATATGATACAAGGTATAGGATTGAGTGCTGGTTTTATCCCCCATGTACTTCACCAAGATGTAATAGACGAGATTCTAACTGTTAATTATCAAGATAGTAAAGAACTTACAAGAGCTCTTGCTAAAGAAGAGGGGATATTTGTAGGAGTAAGTAGTGGTGCTGCACTAAAAGCTGCTCTTAATGTAGCAGAGGGAGTAGAGGGAAAAAACATAGTTGTTCTATTAATGGATACAGGACATAGATATTTAAGTAATGAAATATTTGAATAATCATAAATGGTGTTAGGAACTATCTAACACTATTTTTTATTTTTATTAATACTAAATAGTTTTTCATAATTTGTATTGATAAATTATTTAACTCTAATTTTTTAACGTCTTAATTTTCCCCTTTCAAACTCAACAAAATAAAGTACTCATAGAAGAAATAAGATTAAGCAATCACTACAGTCACTAAATTTCAAAACTCGCTCTTAAGGAGCTCAAACAACTTCCAATTCTTAAGGTTCCGTTAACTTAATCTAAATTTCTTATATAGGTACATCTAAATAAAAAAACAAATAAAACCTTTTTTAAGAAAATTTTATTTGTCTACAGTCTCTACTATATATTAGTATATAGTATTTAAAAAGTTTAATATTAAGTAGAAGGTTGACATAAAAGTTTAATTTATATAGTATTAATAGAGGAGGTGCATATGCTAAAATCAATGTTAATTACACTACTAATATTTATACTGCCTTTTTTATACTTTATAGATGAAAAAGCCTATGATAAAATTTATGTCTTCTTAAAAATATTTTTATTTATAACTATTATTATTATATTAGATAATGGATTTTCTAACTTAAAAAAAAGAAAATGATACACAGAAAATTTATCTTTGTAAGTTGTTTCAAAATAAAAACATGTGCAAAATAATAGTACATTGTCAATAAATATACCACTATGTGAACTATATACCATTTCAATTTAAAAAAAATAAAAAATTTATTTTATTAATATATTGATTTTAAAACCAGTAAAATCAGTATATTTAATTTTAAAGTATAATATTTGTCCTCTTTAAAATATATTATTAAAAAAAATTAATAGAACTAATGGGACAAAATATGATAAAATATCGAAGGGTTATTTAATAAGTACGAATAGGGAGGTTTTTTAATGAAAAAATTATTATCGTTAATTATGGCTTCATTATTTTCAGTAGCGGCATTTTCTGCTGAAAAAGGTGGAGAACCAGAAACAATTTATTTTAACGTAAAAATGCAAGAGGAAGTTGGAGTAAAGGACGTTGCAGAAGGCCTTTCAGATGTTTTCCTAAAATCAATAAAAGCTTCAACTTACAATGGTTTAGACCAAGCAACAAAAGATAAGTTGGAAGTATATTCAGTACCCTCAGGTTCTTGGAGTTTCTTTGTTAACCCTGTACCTAACAAAGCTCCTTACCACATAGAAAAAAATGGAGTAACAGAATTTAATCCATTTGCTATAAAAGATGTAAGATTTGCATTAAACTTTTTAATAGATA
>CAZFBB010000002.1:40879-56757 GCA_964517235.1 uncultured Fusobacteriaceae bacterium | reverse complement strand
GTGGAAAATCTACCCTTGCAAAAATCCTAGCAGGTTTAGAAAGACCCCATAGTGGCGGGGTCTTTTTTGACTCTTTAGAATATTCTGAAAAAAACATGTCTTATATTAGACAAAACCTGTCTATGGTCTTCCAAAATCCCAATAATCAAATTATTGCTAATAAAGTAATTGATGATATGGCCTTTGGACTAGAAAATTTGGGAATCAAAAAGGAAAAAATCAAAGAAAAGATAGATTTTATAAGTGAAAAGTTAGGCATAAAAGGATTATTAGATAAAAATCCCGAAGAACTTAGTGGAGGACAAAAACAAATTATAGCCATTGCTGGTATATTATTATTTAATCCAAAAGTTATTATTTTTGATGAGATAAATTCTATGTTAGATATAAGTTCTAAAAAAAGAATTATGTCCATTATAAGGGAATTAAAGAAGAATCATACTATTATACTTATTAGCCATGATTCCCATGAACTTTCCCTTGCAGATAGAATAATTGTTATGAATAAAGGTAAAATAGAAGAAGACCTCAAAGCAAATGAATTATTTGAAGCAGATAATTTATTAAAAAAATATCATTTAGAAAAACCTTTTGAATATGAATTAATCAAAAAATTAGGAAGGGGAAAGTATGAAGAGCTTAGAGGAAAACTTAGAGATTAATATTGAAAATATTAACTATTCATACAACAAAAAAGACTTTGCTCTTAAGAACCTTTCTTTAAAGGTAAAAAAAGGGGAAATTCTTGGAATTATTGGCAATACAGGTAGTGGAAAATCAACACTTTTAAAACATCTAAATGCCATATTAAAAACCGATAGTGGAAGTGTAACTATATTTAATAGGAAGATAAATAGCAAAAGTAAAAAATTAAAAGAAATTAGGAGAGATGTTGGTGTTGTTTTTCAATTTCCAGAGGAGCAACTATTTGCCCAAAGTATTAAGGAAGATTTGCTATTTGGTCCAAAAAATTTTAACTTGGAAGAGGGGAAAGTAGAAGAAAGATTAAGGGAATTTCATCGATTACTAGGCATATCAGATGAAATACTTGAAAAAAATCATATGGAGCTTTCTGGTGGGGAAAAGAGAAGGGCTAGTATTGCTAGTGTTGTTATTTCTAATCCAAAAATTCTTGTTCTTGATGAGCCTACCATAGGCCTTGATTATGAAAACAAATCAAAGCTTCTACACATGATAAAAGACCTAAATGAAAGTGGTATTACTATCGTTATTGTTTCCCATGATTTGCATACAATTTGGTCTATTTTAGAAAGGGTTATCATACTAGAAAAGGGACAAAAGATATTTGACGGTGATAGGATAAACCTTTTAAAAAGACATAATGAACTAGATACATATTTTTTCCCTGATTATGTTGAAGCATTACATAAACTTTCTCTATTGAAGGGAAATGAAGAGTATGCACTTAATAAACACGATGCTCTAAGGCTTATACAGTTACACTATGGTGGTGAAAAAAATGAATAAAGTTGTAATTGGTTCATATTTAGAATGTGATAGTTTCTATCACAAAATCAATCCAAAAATAAAAATAGTTTTATTTTTTGTTACTTCTATTTTGACCATATTAATTAGCCACTTATATACTTATATGTTTTTATCAAGTATCCTATTTATTTCAGTTGCCTTTAGTAAAATAGGAGTTAAAAACTTTCTAAAAGGAATAAAACCTATTGCACTAATCTTCTTTTGGACCTTATTATTTCAAATTCTTTTTACAAAAGATGGAGATTTGTTGTACAAATGGGGGTTTTTAGAGATATATCAAAAAAGTTTTTCAAATTCTATCTTAGTTTTATTTAGAATGTTTATTCTTGTAGGAGTTGCAAGTATTTTGACCCTTAGTACTAGTCCAATAGAAGTAACACATGGAACAGAGGATTTATTAAAACCACTAAGGCATATAAAAGTTCCTGTTGATTCAATAGCACTTTCATTATCTATAGCCCTTAGATTTATTCCTTTGTTTTTTGATGAAATTGAAAGGATAGAAACTGCTCAAAAGTCAAAAGGATATGATATAGATGATTTGAAATTCCATGAAAAATTTAGATATTACGCTTTAATATTAGTACCACTTTTATTATCTGCAGTAAAAAAATCTGAAGATATAGCAAATGCCATGATTATAAAAGGTTATGGAATAGAAAAGGAACGAAGTAGATTTCGCTCATATAAATTAAATAGAGAAGATTTTGTACTTTTAACAATCTATATCCTACTTATTATTATTATATTCTTTTTCTTTTAAACTAGAAAAAACTGTAGATAAAGAAACAAAAAAAATTTAAAGGGCTGATTTTTTAAATTCAGCCCTTTTTTATCCTTTCCAATAAAAAAATACTATGTTTCTACTACTCTTTATCCCTTTAAATGCCCTATCAAAAAAGTTTATCTATAAAAGTCCTGTCTATTTAAGTAATTTTTATGTACTCTATTCTTATCAAATCTATCAAGTTCTTCCTTTACTTCATTCTTATAACCAAAAGCAACAATAGAGAATGGTATATATATCTCCCCATCACAGCCTATAAGACTTGCTACCCTCACCATGCAATCTTCTTCTGGATATACTCCAAGCCACACACCACCTAAACCTTGATTTTCTATTTCAAGTAGGAGATTTTGAGTAGAAGCAGATAAATCTATAATCCAATTTCCTTCAAATTTTTCCCTTGATAAATTTCCCACAACAATAATTGCATCATGACACTCTCTTAATAGATTCCAATATGAAGAAATTTTTGCTAGTTTATAAAGTAGATTTCTATCATCAATAATGACAAATTCCCAAGGTTGCTCATTCCCTGCACTTGGTGCATAAAAACCGCTTTTTACTATTTCTAATACTTTTTCATCTTCTACTTTACACTCTTTAAACTTCCTGATACTACGCCGTTTTCTTAGAATATTCATACTAACCTCCCATATAATTTTAAAATATATTACTTGCAAAAATCAAATTAATTTCAACTAATTTTTGTTGAAAAATAAGAAATTAGCATATGAAATTAATCTTTAGTTGCTATTTTATTGAAAATGTTATATAATGGGATGTTAATTAAAAATTTATGTATAAACTTTTTTATCATGAATATTTAGTATATTAAAAAAATATAACTGAAAATCCCTATTTTGTCTTTGGTTGTAGTCAGTCTACAAGGTCTTTAACTTCCGGTCAAAGTAATGGTTTAGGGATTAGGAGTTAGAGAAAAAGGAGAAATAGTGGAGAAAATATTAAGTTTTGCAGAGTTAGGATTGTCAGAGAGTACGTTAAAAGCCATCGAGAAAAAAGGTTTTGAAAGCCCAAGTCCAATCCAAGCACTTTGTATACCAAAATTATTAACAGGAGATAATGACGTTATTGGTCAAGCACAAACAGGAACAGGAAAAACAGCTGCTTTTTCATTACCTATAATCGATAAAATCGAAAAGGGAAAAGATGTTCAAGCAATTATACTTGCACCTACTAGAGAATTAGTAATCCAAGTAGCTGATGAGATTAACTCCTTAAAGGGAAGAAAAAAATTAAGAGTACTACCAATTTATGGTGGTTCAAGCATTAGTCATCAAATGAAAAAGTTAAAGGAAGGAATCGATATAGTTGTTGGTACTCCTGGAAGAGTATTGGACTTGTTAAATAGAAAAAGTTTAATAATCAACAAAATCAAATACTTTATCCTTGACGAAGCTGATGAAATGTTAAATATGGGATTCTTGGAAGACATAGAAAATGTATTAGAATATACAAATGACGACAAAAAAATGTTATTCTTCTCAGCAACTATGCCAAAAGAAATCTTAAAAGTTGCTAAATCTTACATGAATAATTATGAAGTTTTAGAGATTAAAAAAAGAGAATTAACTACAGATTTAACTGAACAAATCTATTTTGAAGTAGATAGAAATGACAAGTTTGAAGCTCTTTGTAGAGTAATCGATGTAGAAAAAGAATTTTATGGAATAATCTTCTGTCAAACTAAAAATGATGTTAATGATGTTGCTTACAAATTAGCTGAAAGAGGATATGATGCTGATTGTTTACATGGAGATATAAGCCAAAATCAAAGAGAAAAAGTTTTATTCAAATTTAAGAAAAAAACTATTAATATATTAGTAGCTACAGACGTAGCAGCAAGAGGAATAGATGTTAATAACTTAACACATGTTATAAACTATTCATTACCTCAAGACCCAGAATCATATGTTCATAGAATAGGAAGAACTGGAAGAGCTGGAAACCAAGGAACAGCAATTACATTTGTAACACCTAGAGAATACAGAAAACTTAGCTTTATCCAAAAAGTAGCTAAAACTGAGATTAAAAAAGAAAAGTTACCTAAAGTTGCTGAAATTATTAAATTAAAAGAAGAATCATTAGTTGAAAGTGTTAACCAAAACTTAGAAGTTGAAAATTATGAAAGTTACCAAAGTTTAGCTAAAAAGTTGCTAGAAGATACTGAAAATGTTGAAAATATGCTAGCAGCATTACTTAAACATGCTATGGGTAATGAATTAGAAGCAGATACCTATAATGAAATTGTTGAAAGAAAAGAAAAACAAGGAAATAGAAATAAAGAAAGAGAAAGAGGAAGAGAGAGAAATAATAACTTCCACGATGAAAAATTAGATAATTCAACTAGACTATTTATTGCAAAAGGTGCAAAGGATGGTATGAATATTGGTAAATTAGTTGGATTAGTTTGTACAAAATCTAAAGTTAAAAGAAAAATGATAAGAAATGTACAAGTATTTGAAAAGTTCTCATTTATTTCTGTACCATTTAATGAAGCTGAACTTATAATAAAAGCTTTCAAATCTGAAAAGGTAAATTCAGGTAAACAATCATTAGTAGAAGTAGCTAAAAAAAGAAAGTAATTAAGAGATTATTAAGAGAAGAATATTAATTCTTCTCTTTTTTAGTGTGATGCGCTCCCTCCTAAATAGAGGAGGAAGTCTTCTCAAAACAATTTAAATAAAAAACCTTTCTAATTAATACTTTAACGTAATTAGAAAGGCTATCTACAATTTATATAAATTCTAAAAGATTCTATCTTAAAATAAACTAGGCTAAAAGTATCTACAATAGTTCTAAATTTTTCATGCTAATATCAAGGGCTTTTACAGAGTGAGTAAGAGCTCCACTTGAAAAATAATGTATATTTAAATCCTTTAAACTTTTAATTTTTTCTATAGTTATATTACCTGAAACTTCTATATATGCTTTATCTCCAATAATTTTGCATGCTTCTTTCATCATAGTATAGTCCATATTATCAAGCATAATAATATCTGCTTTCCCTTCTACTGCTTCTTTTACATCTGCAATAGATTCACATTCTACTTCTACCTTCTTAACTATTGGACTTCCTTTTCTAACACAATTTATAGCATTAGTAATACTTCCAGCAGCTTTTATATGGTTATCTTTAATCATAGCCATATCGGTCAAATTATATCTATGGTTCATTCCACCACCAATTTTTACTGCATATTTTTCAATATATCTTAAATTAGGAGTTGTTTTTCTTGTATCAGCTATTTTAATATTACTCCCATCTAATTCTTTTACTATATTGTTAGTAATAGTAGATATACCACACATACGTTGAAGTAAGTTAAGAGCTACCCTTTCGCCACTTAGTACGCCACTTGCTTCACCTTCTACCCTTCCAACAATAGTTCCTTTATTAATATAATCTCCTTCATTAAAGAAAAACTCTACACTTATTTTCCCTAGTATTTCAAAAACTCTTTTAAATACTTTAGTACCACAAAGTATCCCCTCTTCTTTAAAGATAATATCTACTTTAGCTTTTTCTCCTTCTTTACAAATATATTTAGTCGTAATATCATCAAAAACTCCATCTTCAATAAGAGCTTCATTTATAATTTTATCAATAATTAAGTAATTCATTTTTTAAGTCCTCCCTAGTTTTTCTAATCTCATCTATAAGTCTCTTCATATTATTTTCATCTAAACTAACAAGGTCTTTTTCATTATATTTTATCTTTTTAAGACTTATTTTATCTATGTTTTCATTTATACTGTTAGCAACTCTAATGGAAAAAACACTTGCTTCTAATAATGAGTTACTAGCAAGCCTATTTTTACCATGTAAACCAGTACAACTTACTTCTCCACAAGCATATAAATTTGACATAGATGTATGACCATCTTTATCTACTTTTATTCCACCCATAAAATAATGTTGGCATGGAGAAACAGGTACAGGCTCCTTTGCCATATCTATTCCTTGCTCTTTTATATAATTATAGATTTTTGGAAATCTATTAGACAAATAATCACGTCCCATATGTCTTGCATCTAAGAGTACACAAGGTATGGCTCTTTTAATTTTATGATCCATAATTCCTTTGCTTACTACATCTCTAGGTTCTAGTTCATTGATAAATCTCTTTCCTTCATCATCAACTAATAATGCCCCTTCACCTCTTAGTGACTCAGATAATAAGAATCTACGTCTTTCACAAGTTGAATGAAAAGCTGTAGGATGCATCTGTATAAAATCCATATCTTTTAATTCTATATTGTGACGAAGAGCAAGAGCTACTCCTATACCTTTTATATTTTCGTAATTTGTACTAGCTTTAAAGATACCGCCTATACCTCCACAAGCTAAAACTACTTTTTTTGCATAAAACTTTAGTTCCTTTTCTTCCTTTAATCCAATGCCACCATATACTCTATTTTCCTTTACAATCAAATCTACCAAAGTAGTATCTTCAAAAATCTCAATATTAGCTCTTTTTTTTACTTCTCCAGCTAATTTTTCCCATATTTCTTTACCACTAGCATCATTTGCATACAGTATTCGATTAGTACTATGTGCAGCTTCTTTTGTGTATTTCAAATTTCCATTATTATCTCTATTAAATTGAACTCCAAAATTAATTAGAGCATCTATACTAAATCTAGCTTGCTTTGCTACCAATTCTACTATCTCTTTTTCATTGGCATACCCACCAGCACGAAGAGTATCTTCTACAAAAATTGCCATGTCTTTATCATCTTTTACAGTAGTTATCCCTCCTTGAGCAAGATAACTATTGCATTTGTTTAATTTGTCATTGCTAATCAATACTACTTTTAAATTTTTATCTAGGTGTAAAGCTGTATTAATACCAGCAAGACCAGCTCCAACAACTAGGACATCACAAGCATACTCCATAATTTCCTCCTACTCCTTAACCCATTGATGCAAAACGATGCATATTTTCAAGAGCTTTTTGTGCTCCTTCTATAATATCTTCCTCTACATCTATTTCATATTTAAACTCGTTTAAAGCTTCATAGATAGTTTCAGGGAAGATTTTTTTCATTGGACTGCAGAACATATTTAAGTATACAAATTCTTTGTCAGGATATCTTTTAGCAAGTTCATGACCTATACCTTTTTCTGTTACAATTAAGTATTTGTCATCATTTAATTCTTTTACTGCATTAAGAATACCACTAGTACTTCCTACATAATGAGCCATAGCTCTTACACTTGGTCTACATTCAGGATGAGCTAAAATAGTCATAGGACCGTGTTTTTCTAACTTTTCTTCCAAGTCACTTGGTCTTACTCTATCGTGTATATTACAACAACCATCAAATGGTATTATCTTTTTATCTGTTTGTTCTTGTACCCAACTTGCAAGATTCTTATCAGGTACAAAAACAATTTCATCAGCGTCTATACCATTAACAACTTGTAGAGCAGAACTTGATGTACAACAAGCATCACTAACTGCTTTTACTTTACTAGCTGAGTTTATATATGTAACTACTTTTGCATTTGGATGTTTTTTTATCATATCAAGCACTAAGTGACCTGATGCTTGATTTTCCATACAACAAGGTGCACATGTATAAGCAGGAAATAATACTCTTTTATTAGGTGAAAGAATTTTTGCACTTTCAGCCATAAATTGTACTCCACAATAAACAATAACTTCTGCATCTGAATCTTTTCCAACTTGACTTAAGTAATATGAATCTCCTACATAGTCTGCTATCTCTTGAACTTCAGGATTTTGGTAGTAATGAGCCAAAATAATTGCATTTTTTTCCTTTTTTAGTCTCTCAATCTCTTTTAATAAATCCATAAAAACTCCTTAAATTTTTCTGTCTTGTCAGAATATATACTAGCACTTCTCCTTAAAAAAATCAAGGTATTTTACTCTTGAAACCCTTGATTTTAAAGGAAAAAACACGAGGATTAGTGATACTTTGGTACAATCAAAAGTACCTTTATATATAAAAAATTCACGAATATGAGAAAAAATTCATTTAATCTGGGAGGTAGAGGATAGAAGGTTAGAAGAGTGAAAGATAAAAAATTCACATTAAAAGGTATTTTATTATGTAAATAATATATAAAAAAATATTCATTTTTCAAATATTTACTAATTTATTTTAAGAAATCAGTAAAATCAGATATAAGAAAATAAAATTATAGTATTTGTTATTAAAAAATACTAGCAATTTTGAAACTAAGACAAAAGTAATGATGTTTTTTCAAAAAACTAGTTGTTTGTCTTCAACCTATTTCTTTTTTTATAATTTTTATTTGATAAAAAGAGTTGAATTATTACAAAATAGGTGATATAACAATAGTATAAATATCTATTTAATTTTTAAATAATAGCTTATGGAGGATGTTATGACTAAGAGAGAAATGGAAATAATAAAAATTCTAAAGGAAAATCCCTTAATATCACAAAATGAAATTGCTGATATGTTAAATATTACAAGGTCTTCTATAGGGGTACATATTAGTAACCTAATAAAAAAAGGTTATATAAAAGGGAAGGGTTACATTATTGATGAAGAGCCATATGTAACTATAGTTGGTGGAGCAAATATCGATATACAAGGTTTTCCTAAAAAAGCTTTAATAGGAAAGGATTCAAACCCAGGAAATGTAAAGATATCTCTTGGTGGTGTTGGTAGAAATATAGGAGAAAATCTTATTAAATTAGGTATAAGGTCTAAATTAATAAGTGTTTTGGGAAATGATATTTATGCAAGGGAGATTAGTGAACACTCGAAAAAAATCGGATTAGAAATAGATGATAGTATGTTTTTGGAAAATGAAACAGGTTCAACATATTTATCTATACTAAATGACCATGGTGATATGGAGCTTGCTATCTCCTCTATGGATTTGTATGAAAAGATGAATATTGATTTTATTAAGAAAAAAGAAAAAGTAATAGATGCATCAAAATTATGTGTTATAGATACCAATATGCCAAAAGCAGTAATAGAATATTTAGTAAGGTATAAAAAAGATAAAATATTTTTTTTAGATACAGTTTCTGTAGCGAAAGCATTAAGAGTAAAAGAAGTTATAGGGAATTTTCATAGTATAAAACCAAATAAAGCAGAAGCAGAAATTTTAAGTGGTATAAAGATAGATTCCAATGATGATTTGCATCTAGCTGGAGAATTTTTTATAAACAAAGGATGTAAACAAGTATTTATAAGCTTAGGAGCAGAGGGATTATATTATACCAATGGTAAAAAAAGTGGTAAAATTCCTGGAAAGGAAGTTAATGTAATAAATGCAACAGGTGCAGGAGATGCTTTTGTTGCAGGGATGATATATTCATATTTAAATGGTTATAATATTGAAGAAAGTGCAAGATTTGCAGAAACAGCTTCAGTTTTAACAATAATACACGAGGATACAATTAATCCAAAGTTATCAGTTGAATTAGTTGAAAAAGTAATGAAGGAGAATGAATAATGATGGAAAAATATTTAGAAGTTAGTAGAGAGGTAAAGGAAGCATTAGACAGTGGTAAAGCAGTAGTAGCTCTAGAATCTACTATTATCTCACATGGTATGCCTTATCCTCAAAATGTAGAAACAGCTCTTAAAGTAGAGGAGCTTATTAGAGAAGGGGGAGCAATCCCTGCAACTATAGCCATTATGGACGGGAAATTAAAAGTAGGATTATCAAAGGAAGAAATAGATAGATTAGGAAAAACAGGTTTAGACGTGGTAAAAGCAAGTAGAAGAGATATACCCTTTCTATTAGCTAAGGGGCTTATGGGAGCAACAACAGTAGCTTCAACTATGATAGTAGCTAATTTGGCAGGAATAAGAGTATTTGCAACTGGTGGAATAGGTGGAGTACATAGAGGTGCTGAAACTACTATGGATATAAGTGCAGATTTACAGGAACTTGCCAATACAAATGTAGCAGTAGTCTGTGCAGGTGCAAAATCAATATTAGACATAGGTCTTACATTGGAATATTTAGAAACTCAAGGAGTGCCAGTTGTTGGATTTGGAACTGAAGAGTTACCAGCATTCTATACTAGAAAAAGCGGGTTTAAAGTAGATTATAGAGTAGATAAAGAAGAAGAACTTGCAAAAGCAGTCAAAGCAAAATGGGATTTAAATCTTAAAGGTGGAGTTGTAGTAGCTAATCCTATTCCTGAAGAATATCAAATGGATTACGATAAGATAACAAATGCTATTGAATCTGCACTAGTAGAAGCAGAAGAAAGGAGTATAAAAGGAAAGGAAAGTACTCCATTCCTACTTGCAAAAGTAAAAGATATAACTGAAGGTAAGAGTTTAGATGCAAATATAAAATTAGTATTTAATAATGCAAAAGTTGCTACTAACTTAGCAATAGAACTTGCAAAAATATCAAGATAAATTAAAATTAGGAATGTTATTTCCAAATAACTTTTAGAGTAGAAGAGGTAATTTCTTTGATTATATCTGAATTTGTATAAAGAAAATTTGACTAGTTAAAAAAGGGATATAAAAAATTTTTTAATGGATAAATAAAAAAAGACTAAATTCAAGCAATTTTTTGCTGGATTTAGTCCATATTTCCTCTAATCTAGTGACATTTAGCTAATTATTTTATTAACTAAATCTTTTATCTCTACCATTTTTTCTCCATAAACTTCACCATCTTCTTCATTACAAAAAACCTTTTTGATGTGGATAGAAAATGTATTAACTTTAGGATGTTTATCCTTTAGGTATTGGTAGAAGTGTCCATCACCTTCTGAAATACTATTTTCCTCTACTCTCTCCCCTTCCGAGTCCGATGTAATTTTCAGGAGGTTATATACTCTTTCATACTCTCCCTCTACTTTGCTCTTATCTAAAAATTTCGTTCCTATATTAAATAGTGGTAAGTTTTCATTAGTATTTTTATAATTAAATGAATGAAAACTATAAAGATTAATTTTACTGTGTTTTTCTTCAAGTTTATTTATAATTGCATCTAAAACTAGATAAAAGTTTCTATGTTTTGCAAAAGACCTTTCTTTTTCCTCTTCAGTAACTTCTTCGACCCAAGCTTCCTTGTCACCCACTTTATCATAAAAGCTTTCTTTAACAGGTTTGTTAAGGTCATATTCAAACTTACTATCAAGAGCTAAAAGGCTAAGATTACCATCTTTTATAAAATAATCAGTATATGCATCTTCATATTGCCATCTATCAAAACTCATAACTTTTGCTTTTGTTTCTAAATCTTCACTAAAATTACTTCCACCACCGATTGCTATAGCGATTTTAGACTTATAATCATTAATTTTCAAATGCATACCAGCTTCAAAGCATAAACCTTCAAACCTATCTCCATTTTCAATCAATCTTAAGATTTCATCTAAACTATAGTGTTTCACACCCATACCTCTTTTCATTCTTTATTCAATAAGGATTTTATACTGTATTGTCAGAATTGTCAAATATATAATTTGTATAAAAACTTATAGAATAAAAAAGAGGTATTTAGCACTTTAAATTAATCCTTCTTTTTTAATACATAATTTAAATCTTCTACTAATAAATCAACATCAACTCTATGGGCTTTTGCTCCTTGCTCAATAGTCTCCATACTAGCAATAGCACAACTAGTACATCCCAAACCATAAGCTCTAAAAACTTCGAGACTTTGAGGATATTTTTTTGTTACTTCTAAAAGATTCATGTTTCTTGTTATAATCATATTATTCTCCTTTATGCACATTCTAACATTCTTTAGTTTAAAAGTAAAGAATAATTTAAATGTGATAATCTTCTTGATTGTTTATCCTTTCTTTAATCTCTAAAACTTCCTGTATATTATCAAAAAAAACCTTTAAAAGATTAGGATCAAAATAATCATACATATCTTTAGTCATTATAAATAAAGCTTTTTCTATGCTAAAGGGCTCTTTATAGGGTCTTTTAGAAGTGAGAGCATCAAATATATCTGCAATAGTTACTATACGAGCTTCAATAGGAATCTCACTTCCACTAACACCATTTGGATATCCGCCACCTCTCCATCTTTCATGATGGTATTTAATGATATTCACTCCAACTTCAGGTAAAGTTGAATTTGCTAGCAATTCTTCACCAATTATTACATGATTTTTCATTTCATCAAATTCTTCATCTGTCAATTTACCAGGTTTTTTAAGAATTTCATGTGGGATTCCAATCTTTCCAATATCATGTAAAGGAGAATAATTTTTTATATCCTTAACAAGTTTAGGACACAATCCAGCCTTTTTAGCTAGAAGTTCAGAGTAACAAGCAACTCTTTCTATATGATTACCAGTATCTTTATCATTATAGGTAGCAGTATCTTCTAGTATATTCAAGATAGAGTGAGCAAGGTTTTTTAATTTTTCAGTTCGACTTGCCACAAGCTTTTCAAGTCTAAAGTTTTTATCTTTTAATTTTTTATTTAATATAATCAAATTTAATTCTTGCTTATAAAATCTTACAGCATTTTTAATCTTTACTTGCAACAAATCTGGATCAACTGGTTTAGGTAAATAATCATAAACTCCCATCTCCAACCCCTCTAAAATATTTTTTTTATCTCCCAAATCAGTAATAAAAATAATAGGAATAGATTTATATTGTTCTATACTCATGACTTTTTTTGCAAATTCCATTCCATCCATATTTGGCATATGCCTATCAAGGGTAATGGCTTTTATATTTTGTGAATTTTGAGCTAAAACTTTAAATCCTTCTAAACCATCAAAAGCTTGTATAGTGCTATAACCCATAATTTCTATATTGCCTTTAATAAAATTTGAGTTTAATTTTGAATCTTCAATTATTAAAATTATATCTTTCATCTCTTCACTCCCCAAAATAAATATATAAAAAGTCTTATATAATAAATCTATCAAAAGTTCCAATAATTTTAGCTTAAAATAATTAAATTTTATTAATCTTGAAAAACCAATAAACACTATTTATTATTTTTATAATAATTTAAAAAATAGCATAGAATAATCAGTTTGAACAATTCTAATAAAATTGACTAAAAAAGCCTTATATATATATCTATTCTAAAGATTACATCTTTTTCCTAGTTTGACACTCCCACAGCTAAAGCAATGGGATTCTTAGGGCAAATCAACTTTATAGGTTTCTAAACAAAACTACAGGGAGTCGACGTATTACCTAATAACTTTAGGCGGTGTAGTCGCCAACTACGCACTTAATAGTACGATACTTTTATTGGGTACTTATAGGACATTACAAAATCTACCAATTCACATTGGTACTTTTTGGTTTTCAACATATTTTTGGATTGTTTCACTAGAAACATCCCCAGCAGTGCTAACAAAGAAACTTCTAGTCCATAGACTAGATTGATAACTAAGGTGTTTAAATTCTTTTCTTAAGACTCTAGAAGAACCACCTTTTAGTTTAGCCATAATTTATGAAGGACTTAACTTTGGTGGTGCCTTAAAAAAATTTGAGTGTGGTCACGATGACACTCAATAGCTAATATTTTCAAGTTCAAATTAGAAGAAATTTCAGACATTAATTCTTTAAATCTATACGAGATTTAAATTTTTTTGCACTAATGTGCAACGGCTTTCATCCCACCCTTGAAAAAGTAGGCTTTTCAACGAATTTTTGTAAATTTTTATTTCAAAAAACAGAAAAAGTAGGTGTGAACCCTACTTTCTCCTTTGGGGATATAGTCAAATACAGAACAAGGAAGATGTTCTAATATAATATTATATTTTTTTAGAAATTTCCTCTAAAAAAAATAAAATTTTATTTTCTACCTGAAAGAATATCAAACTTATATCACTAAATTTTAAATTCCATTTTGGTTAGATAAAAACAATAACAACACAACCACAGACCATAGCTTCAAGAGGGTTTACATTCCACTTTGGCTAGATAAAAATAAAATAAAGGTAAATTAGTTGAAGTATCTACACTTTATTTTATTAAATAAAATCCCGTATTGGAGATTAAGATGTTTAAAGTTAAAATTTATTTGCATTCCATTTTGGTTAGATAAAAATCCAAAACCAATTATAGAATTAACTCTAAAGATTATCATTTACATTCCACTTTGGTTGAATAAAAGCGGTAGAAAGATGTTAGCAGAAAAAATTGCAGGATTATTTTCACTCCAATTTGGTTAGATAAAAACAATTTTGAAATTATATTAAAAGCAAAATTAAAATATATCTACACTATGCTTAGGTTCAAATAAAAATAAATTTGAGCGCTTAATTCTCCTTGATTATAGCAAATTTACACTCCATTATGGTTAGATAAAAGCTTAAATGCAACTATATAATAGATTCCACTGTAAAACAATTTTTTAATTTCTTCTACCAATCAACACCAATTATCACAAATTATGGTTATATTAGATACTTAAAATTGTTAAAATCTCTAATTTTAAAGGATTTAGACAATTTTTTTAGAAAAACTAGCATTTTTTAGTTTTCTCAGAGCCCTAAAACCATTCTTCCCATTTTACAGTGGAAACTAAAGTTGATTACAAATGTTACCATTTACATTCTGCTTTGCTTAGATGAAATCAACTTAAAAACATTAATAAAGAAAGTTTTAAAATCTATTTGCATTCCATTGTGGTTAGATAAAAAATCAGATAAAAGAATAAAAATAATAGAACTAATTCATATTTGCATTCCAATATGGTTAAATAAAAACAATACTACTTTTTGTCCATGTATATTATATAGTAACATGTAACAAATCTGCTCACCCCTTAATTTATACCACTTCTATTCTTCAAAATCAAGTGAATATTTAATACAGCTCAATTTCTATATAACATGAATAAATATTATCACATGTTTTTCCACTAAATCTATGTAAATAATTTTTGAGAGAACTTCTTAATAGGTCTATATCTATTAAGTAGACACATTGGCACATATGTACTCTATCCAATACTTTTAAGTCTTCCTTTAACAAATAAACCACACAAACAGAATCTATTTTACTTTTATTTCCCTCTTAGTTCATTTTATGTTTAAGCATTACCCATCTATTATTAGATAACTTTTACCCATTTTTAATCTTTAGCTCATGTCTTTCATATTTGAATCTCTTTTAAAAAAAGTTTTACTTATTTTCATAGATTTTCTACACCTTCTTTATACTATAACCAACGTATTAATTTACCTTTAAAAGAATTTTTAATTAATAGCTAAATTAAAAACTGTCCCGATTTATCTCCCTCCTAAATAAAAGAGGGAGTTTACTCGGAACATATTGGAACATGCTCTCCTACTAAGCCTATGTAAAGAGTTTTGAGGGGGCTTCTTGGGATGTAGCAACTCAAAAATTGCTATGATTATCAAACTCTACGATAAACCTTACCATGTTTATATTTAATATTTTAACAATAATCTACCTTGGTTTTTATGTTTATACTTGCATTCAAATCCCTAGTTATTAAGTAACTATACTGACAAGTATATACCCTATCTGATAATCTGAAGTCTTATTTTACCCTATTACAAATAAAACAAATTTTACTCGATAGTAAACTTTATCTATTATTATTTGAAAACTTTACCAT
>CAZFBB010000002.1:0-40779 GCA_964517235.1 uncultured Fusobacteriaceae bacterium | reverse complement strand
ATCTATTATTATTTGAAAACTTTACCATACGTGACAGTTTTACTTTTACTTTAACAAATTTAGATTCTAGCAATCTACTTGGATAATCACCTTTTTGGTTTTCAGAAGCAACAAATAACTCCTTTAGTAAAAAATCTAAATCTACTATTTTATCTTTGTTTAGAACTTTTATTCTTTTTTTTTCAAATTCAGTAGTGATACTGATAAAATGAAATTTGAATTTACATTGTTCCTATTTTTATTTGATTTTATTATTTTTATTACTTAATTCTTTAACTACTTCACTAGGTGTTTTCAATATATTTCTTTTTGTAAATTCCTTCTTTTGCATACTCATATATCTTATTTCTTTATAATTATCTCTAGAAACTACTAAGTGTTTAGAATATAAATAACTTATTATTGATTTGTTATCTTCATACTTCCCATCAAGTTTATCTTCAATAAATTCTATATATGATTTTTTCAAATTTTCTTTATCTAAAATCTCAGGATTGTCTACATTAAATGACAAGAAACTATTTTCTTTATCTTCTCTATAGATTTGAATATTATTAAAAACTACCCGTCCATAACCATATGGTTTTCCCATTCCTATATTTTCTCTAGCTTCATCATCATAGTTTAGCGATAACAAGAGTAGACCTAATTCATCATCAGATAGATTTTCAAAGTGAATCTTCCCTATAAATTTAGCTCCTTTTTTTATGGGTCTTATTAAAGATTTTCCCTCTATGTTTTCACTTTCTGCTTCATCTTCCTTTAACCAATAGAATTTTTGTCCTCTTAACTTAGCATTTTGATTATTATAAGTTTTTAGATTAATATTTCCTCTTTTATCTACATCATCTTCATCTTGCTCTAAATACAGTTGAAAGGATGTAGGCTTAGGACTCATAAGAGTTATACTTCTTTCATTAGCCATATTAGCATCAAATATTTTTACATCTTCAAAACTAACTCTACTTTTATAATTAACCTTTTTTTCTTCAAATTTTTTATTGGTAAATCCAAATATTCCTTGGGTATAATCTATTTTATCTTCCTTTACTTCAATTGTTCTTTCTAAAATTTCTTTAATTGAGTAATCATAAGTTAATCTTAAGTAAGGAGTTCTTCCAAAACTTTTAACTTCAAATAATTCATTAGCTATTATTTTATTCAAATTTTTTTCTTTTTTTAATTCATAATATGGTTTAAAAAAAATAATCTTTCCATTTTTCTTAATTTCATCTTTTGATATTTTTTTACAATTTGTTTCAGGTAACTCATATTCCTTTCTTATTTCATTATTTAACTCTTTAAGAATATCTTTTTTCAAATTTTCAAAAAATTTCCTGTTAAACTTTCCATTATTTAATTCTTTTTTTAATTTCAGTCTATTTTCTTTAGATTTTATTGAATCAATAACACTCATAAATTGATTTTTTAACTTTCCATAATTTAAAAACTTACTATCTATTTCCTTATCAATACTTTTATCTAACATTGTAATAAAAATTTTATTTTTCATTTCATTATTATACTCATCTGTAATATTGTTATCTATCAAATATATTTTTATCTTTTCTTCTGGTATATCATTTATTATATAATGATTTCTCTTTCCATTAATATCATTAGAATTATACAATGTTACTAAATTGATACCTGCTTCTTCCAATTTATTTCTAATAGAATCATTGACTAAGAGAGAAGTATCTATTTCTCTTTGATAAATCTTATTAATTTTTTTATCTTTTTTATTTTTCATTTCTCTTAGGTACTTTTCTTTTTCAATTCTTTTAATAGCTTTATTTTTAAATTTTTCTATTATACTTTCTTTATATTTTTGGATATTTTCTAAAATATCTTTATCAATCTTAATATTTCTATCTCTTCCTTCAAAAATAAAATTTATTTTCTTTACCAAATTTTCTTCATTTTCTTTCTTTATATTTCTTACAAAACTTGAATATTTTTCAGCTAAACCTTTAATAAAATTATTTATATCTTCAGTGGGAGATTCTTCCTTCATTTTTTTATATATATCTTTTATTCCACTTTTGATTTCATTTATCTCATTATCTTTCTTCCTCAACTCTTTTACAAAATCATCACTTGTTTTCAAATAATACAATTGATTAATATAATCATTTAAATCCATTTCCTTCAAATCAAACTCGTCTATTTTATGAAAGGTTTTATTTTCAATATCTATACTTTCAGCTATATAATAACTATTTTTATATTTAAAGATATATCCACCCTTTACCTTCTTATCTATTCCTCCCTCTTCCATATTTTTCAACTTAGAATCAGATACTACTTGCTTCAATTTTTTAGAATATTCATCTCTCAAACTCTTATGACCTGCAAATGCTCTATATGTATATCTTCTATCTTCAACAAACTGCGGATAAGAAAAACTTAATATTTCTGCATTTGACCTAACTACTCCACGCATAGTACTCCCCGGTATTACAGGCTCTCCATTAACTTTAAAATACTTCCCCTCATCACCACTGCCAATGTAAAGGGGAGTTTCATTAGTAAATTCATATTTTATATATCCTGTATTTAAATAACTACTAAATATATCATGCTTTGATAAATCATCAATGTTATCATACCTATAAATTACTCTATCTGGAAATTCTATAAAATTATATGGCGCAGATGCATAATCTTTATTCTCATCTATTTTGTTATTATTATAGCTATTTATTCCCTTTTTCCCATAGTGATTTTTATTTTTACTTTTCATTATAATCACCTACTATTAACTTATCTAAGCAACTAGCTTTTACATATGCTTGCCCATCATCATCATATGCCACAAATTCTTTAACAACTAAATTTTTATTACTAAATTTATTTTTATCTAAAAAATATTTTCTTGAAAGATAATAATATTTATAGAAAATATCTATATTTTCCTCTAATACTTCTTCTTTATTTTCTTTTTTCCCCTCATCTATTATATAATTTTTATATTCCTTTTTCTCTGTTTTAACTACTTTATACTTTTCACCATCATAAAATATAAATAACTCCTTTTCTTCATCAAAAAATCTAGCTTCAATAAAAGTTTTTTCATTTAAATTTTCTCTTATAGTTTCAAATTTTTCTAAATAGACATTGTCTAAAGTAAATAATAATCCATCTTTATAATCATCATTTACTTCTTTTATATAACCTATAATATCTTTTATATTCTCTGATTCTTTAGTAACTTCTTGAAATTTTCCCATTTAGTTATCACCCCAATTTAGGTTTTTAAATAATTTTTTTATTTCACTTTCTTTTTCTGATTTCAAAATTATTTTATCCTCTATATATTCAAAATGAAAGCTTAAATCATCAATAATTGCCGAGATTCCCTTTATTCTTCCACTTCCTACACCTGCATTGCCTCCCAATATGATTTTTCCCAGTCCCAAATCTCTAAAATACAGAAATAAAAGTACCTTTTCTTCACTAGTTAATTTATCTCTTACTCTAACATTTATCTCAATATCTCCACTAGTTAACCTTTTTTCATTTATCATAGATCCATTCATATTACCACCAGTAAACCTATCTATCTTAATCCTATGGTACTCTGTTTCATTAGAATTTTTTATTAACCCATCATCAACCAAAAGTTTCCCCATGTAATATTCACCATTATTTATTTTAGAATCAGGATTATGACCTAATAATTTTATAATTTCTTCATATTCTTTTGGATTCTCTTTCCTTCTTTTTTCACTATTACTATATTTAAAATCATTTTTAACTTCACCATTTAAAGTATTAAGTATTTTTCCAAAATAACTTCTCATGCCCCCTTTGATAGTTTTTGAAGGGATAATATATTTTTCTTCTTTATATGAATATTGAATAGTCTTTTCCCTCTCTTTTACAGTTTCTCCTCTAATTAAAAGACTGTCTTTTATCTCTCCTCTAAAAGTTATGTCAAAAACTTTTTCATCTTTTAGATTAATCTCTTCCATTTTATGATTATTGTCATCTTCTGACCAATCAAGATAAGTTATCAAATCATCTCTATTGGTCAAATCAAATTCCTTCTTATAATATTTAACTACTTTAAATTGACCAAAACCATTTGTTTTATTCCCCCCAAAACAAATCTTGCCAGTTTGAATCTTTTCAATTACTTCATTAAAGATTCTATAAAAAGCTTCTTTCTCATCTTTTGTAAGTTGCTTAGCTTCTACTTTTAACTTAAATCTATCTCCTTCTGGAATTAACAAAGTACTATATAAACCTCTACTAACTGTAGAACCTAATTTATTATCAATTCTTATTCCTACCCTTTCCTCTACTTTTATTCCTTCCTTTTTTATATGAGATTTCATATCAGATATAAAAACTTTGCTTTCTTGTAAGTTTTTCCTTTCATTATCAAACAAACCAAATAATTCTTCTGCTTTATCCTCTGAACTTTTAATTTGACTTTTTATAGCTCCATAAATAGAACTACCAAAAATTCTTATATTTTTATCCTTATCAATGATGATTTCTCTATCTTTCCCTGACCAAAAAGGGGATATATTTTCTAATTCAAGTTCAATTTTAATCATATAATTACTCATTATCCTTCCCCCTTAAACAAAAGTACAAGTATTCTCTTACATATATTTTTACAAATTCTTTCTTATCTTCAATTTTTTCAATATCTTTATCTTTTTGATATTCTAATATCTTGTTCAAATACTTATCTATACTATTATTTTTCATATTTTCAAAAAATAATTTTACATTATCACCAAATAACTTTATTTGCTTCTTATCATTATATATTTTATCCTTTTTTAGTCCATATCTTTCCTTGTAGCCACTATTTGATAAATCCATTATAAAACTATTAATTTGAGTCTCAGTAAGTTCATCATTAATAATAATTAAACTTTGTTCACAATCAGTTATAATCTTATTAATCATATCTAACTTTCTATTTTCATTAATTATACTACTAATCAAGATAAACATCGCTTCTTCATATTCTTGATGATAATTTATTTTTTCCCCTTCTTTTCCTTTATTTAGCTCATTATCATCTTCATTTTTTTCATATTTTATTAATTGTTTTTGTTCAAAGTTTGGATTTATTATTACTCTTCCAAAACCTCTCTCTCTAAAATAACCTAAGCCCATTTCCTCTATCTTTTGTATCTTTTCCTCTGTTAATTTCCCATCTAAAATCTCATATCTCATTATACTTCCTGCTTCAAAAGCTGTATCTTTTGGAAGGGGTATTTTTTGATGTGAATTATATCCGCCAATAATTTTACTAGTTATAAACTGTTCATTTGCCACTTCTACTTTAGGTAATCCAAAAAGTTCTTGAATCTCCTCCTTTGGAAGTATTGAAACAGTGTTTCCAACTTTGTCCTTTAATATAGTATCTGTTAAAAAATATATGTCTAAATTTTTTCCCTTTTGGGTAACAGATTTAATATTTAAACTATCTTTAAATTGAGAGTAATTGCAAAGATTATTTACTCTTATAATAACCTTCCCATAACTTGTAGATCTAGATTTGCCTATATATTTTTCCCCTTCAATTTTATATAAATGCTCTTCATTTAAAATTTGATTATCTCTTAATATTACTAAGGAGTAAAACCTTTGTCCCTTATTTATTGCTTCATATCTGTATAAAGAACCTGTTCCTTCCTTTATATTCTTATTAATATGCATATGTTCAACTTTATTAACTGAATCAATTTGCAAACTCTCTTCTTTAGATACTACAAATTTACTTCTTATTCCTTCAGTCATAAATTTATCTTCATTGTTTTCATTGTTTTCATTGGGTTCAAATAAGCAATTTTTAATATTTATATCTTTTTTATTATCTTTTTTTAACTTTTTCATATCATGTTTATTACACAAAAATGATTTTGGCGTAGGTATAAAGTAGTCATTGCCTTTTTGGAGATAAGCATCTGTAAAGATAATATCTTTTGATAAAATCAATTCACTCTTCCTATTTCTGAACTCATTAAAATTTTCTTTTATAAGCAGTCCCCTCAAAGCTGTTCCGCTAATTATATCTCTACTTTCATTACTGCTATCATAACCAATAACTACAGGCTCTAAAGTTGTTATTTCTATTCTATAGAATCTCATTTACTTATCACCTCTCCAGACCTAACTTCCACCTCTCTATTATCTTTTAATAGAGTCATCTTTACTTCGCCTCTACCTTTAGATACATTCATACCTAAATGTCTTGTATTTTTAACTATTAGAGCCAATAACTTTTCTTCTCTTTCAAGGTCTAACTTACCTAACTCACTAAAAAGAACCATATTTTCTCTTATAGTTCTTATATTTCTCAAAGCTCCCTTTTCTGATACTCCATTTTTTCCTATTTTAATAAAATTTCTTATGTGTGTCATAGCAGATAAAACTTCTAAAGATGTTGGATTTAAATTTGCCTTTAGATTATTCCTTATACCTTCAGACACAGTAAGATTTGAAAAACGTAGTTTCCCCTCACTTCTACCTTCTAAGCATTTCTTGCTATCGTCATAGTCTGTTCCAAATAATCCCTCTATACTTCCCTTTAACTCTTTACAATTATCTGTTATTAGCTTTGCTGTTTTCCTAAGCATGCCCTTTAAAGTTTTACCACTGTAATAGATAAAGCCATCTTTATCATATAAACAATCTTCATGTATTTGTCCCTTTGATTTTCCACTACCAAAAATTGCTTCTGATTTTATTATTACTTTAATTTTATATTCTGCCATTACTTATATTCACCACCCTTTAAACTCCTATAATATTTATCATTGCAAAGCTCTATTATATCGTGTAAATGGTATCTACCACCTTTATAGGGTCTATCCAAATCTTTATAACCTATATGTTCATTTATCTTCTTTATATCACTCTTTAATTTGTATTTATTCACAAATAAATCTGTTTTTGTTTCTTCCTCATCAAATATACTTAATAACTCTCCAAGTTTATTTACTCTAATTCTATTTTCACTATTATTAATATATTTAATTGTAGACAAAACCTTTTCCAACGAAATCTCTTCATTTTTTGTATTTTGATCAAACAACTTCATAGGCCTAAGAAACAATTCTTTTTCCCTTAAATTTTCATCCTTTTTATCAAATCTGTTATTAACTTTCTTTCTTATATTATCAACATCGTCAAATTCACCCTTTAAAATATGCCAATCAATCGTTGATAAACTGCCCTGTCCTAAAGCTTTTGCACCTTTGCATAACTCTTCTGCCATCTCATATGCTTTATAAAATGGAGCCTTTTTATTTACAAAAACAACTCCTGCACCTATAGTTAATTTATCAAATCTACCTCTAAATTCTTCAAATGTATCTAATAATCTTTTATTTTCTATACTTTCAGTAAAAATTTTTACTGATTCTAAAGCATACCTACTATCAACTATATATGTAACATCATCACCTGCTAAAATTATTGGTCTAATAGGAAGTTTTTTTTCGCCATCTCTTCCTTTTATTCTAATATTATTAATTTCAAATTCATTAATAATCCTATCAAATGCTTCTGTATAAGCATCTTTTATAAAGTTACTAAAAGTTTCCAACCTATTTTTTAATCGATTTTCATCTTTATCATTCATCTCTTCTAGTATACTTATCATATCCCCTACTCTATTACCATCTATATTTACAAGGGCTATTTGATTATTTTTATCCTCTCCAAAATCATCTAAATCTAAGGGAAACTTATTATCTGTAAATTTTTTATACTCACTTCCTTCCTCTAATTTATCAAAATAATATAACTCCCTAAAATAATCTTTCTTCTCTATATCACCTTTAAAATATTCACTATTTCTACCCTTATTTAAGTAATCAAAAAATCCATTTTTTATCCAAGCTTCTTGAGATACAGAACGCAAACTGGATACTATTTCACTTTTATTTTTTTCATTCTTAAATTTTTTTTCTTTAATCTCCCTTATAGCTGGTGTAGAGGTACTTTTGCATATCTCCTCTACTCCAAAAGAAACTTTCCTAAAACTATTAAATTGCCTAAATTTTTTAGAATTTAATTTCTTTTTTAATAAATTTATATTATCTCTACTAAATTGCCCCTTAACTTTTGTTCCATAAAATTCCAAACCTTCATAGTATTTAAGTATATGAAAGCTCATTTTTTTTATAAAATTCCTTGCTTGTTCTTCATAATCAAATTGAAGGTAGCAATTACCTCCGCCAGAGTAAACTTCCCTTCCATTTTCTTTTTCAGAAAATTCCTTCCACAAATTTTCTATAACATATTTGATAATAAGTGATGCTCCTATATTCTCCTTTAATCTATTATTCTTGAATATATACTTTTGTTTCTCTGATATCTCTATAGCTACCAAAAATTTTTCTTTCATCTTTCCTCCTATATCTATTTAATAAATTTTGTATTTTTGGGAAATTAATTAAATTTCCATGAAAAATGAAAATTAAACTGCAATAATTTTTTATTTATATTGCTATCGATTAAAAATCCATTTTAATAATAAAAAAATCAATTATTTAAATTATCATTTATCATCCTACCGATTTTTACCATTTTATTTTTATCATAACTAATATTTTTATTTTCAAAATATAAATATCTGAACCTTATTTTTGAATTTATTAAGAGATTTGTTATAATTCCTTCTCTACTTAAATTCAATGATAAAATACCTATTTCCCTTTATTTCAATTCTTCCTCTCTAATGGTATTTTTTAACAATCTCTTCGATTTTCTTCTACCTTGACGATAATTGATACTTCTTCATCAACCCTTTTTCTAACCTTTTATTTATACTCTCTTTTTTACATTTTTATATTCTCAATTACTATAAATTCCTAGAATAAAAGTAAGATAAAAAATCAATCCTTCCCTCTATCTTATTTTCTCTAATTTTTTTATTAATAACTCTGTCTATTTTTACTCTATACTCATTTTCTACTATCTTTTAATCAACTTCATATTGCCTTTCAATACTCTTGATTCTTCTCTCTTTTAATTCTCTTTTTCATTTTTTTATTAATCTTTATTTGCTAAATTTTTTCTTGTAAAAACCAAAGCAAATACTACTAGAATATTAATATTTTTTTAATAAATCTCCTTTCCTTTTAATTAATATAATAATTTTTATAAATTATGCAATATTCCAAAATTGATACAGAGTTTTTTAGAGAAATCAATAATTTTTTTGTAGTATTTTCTTAATAAATGTGAAATCAAAAAAGTCATTAAACTTAAATTATTCCACTTTGGTTAGATAAAACAAGTGCAATACAGGAGAGGACTATATTTTATGAAGAATTCACATTCCACTCTGGTTAGATAAACACTTTGAAACGCAAGAAACACTTTTGAATAGAAAAAAACATACATTCCATTTTGGTTAGATAAACTTTTTACAGAAAGCGAGCATAAAGAACTTTTTTTTAATATTTTCATTCCACTTTGGTCAGATAAAAATTTCCTTCAGAAGATGAATAAGCAAATTCACATTCTACTTTGGTTAATTATAAATAACTTCCATTTATTGTAGAAGAAAATCTAAAAGCATATTTTCATTCTACCTTTGCTAGATAAAAATTTCCTTTAGGAAATGAAAACGAAGATGAATAAATAAATTCACATTCCACTTTGGTTAAGTATAAATAACTTCCATTTACTATAGAAAAAAATTTAAAAACATATTTTCATTCCATTTTGGTTAGATAAATACTTTTTATCTAATTTCACACATGCCAAGCTTAGTATTTACAATCCATTTTGGTCAAGTAAATCTTGGAAAAAATATTAAGTAAGTTGTTAAAAAAAATCATCTACATTCCACTTTGGTTAAATAAAAATGATAATTCTAACAACAAAGACCATACGACATTAAAAAACTACATTCCATTTTGGTTAGATAAAAATGTTTTTTAATCAACAAAAACTTTTGCATATTTAATTTTATTGAATTATCTGACTTTGATAGTCTTTAATTCTTTAAAGTTCTTCTTTGAAATTAAATAAACTAATGATTAAGATTCATAGATTTTTTAGGATTAAGAAAATTCAGTTGTTTTAAAGGTTAAATTATAACAAAACTTAATAAACTTACTGTTTAAAGTTAAGCTCTTTAATAATTTTTCTTCTATTTTAATTAGATAAAAATCCTCAAAAACTGCAATAATTCTTTTGTTTTTTTAAAATTTAAATTCCACATTGGTTAGATAAAATTTTTGATGACTATATGTCATTTAATTAAGAATACGGTTTTACATTCCACTCTGGTTGGGTAAAATGACGAGCACGGAGAGTATGGACTGTTAGATAGAATAATGTACATTCCACTTTGGTTAGATAAATTTATTCAGGAAATGAAAACGAAGCTGAATATATAAATTCACATTCCACTTTGGTTAGATAAAAAGATTAGGTCTTGCAAAATAGTTATAGTATTATCAGTATATACATTCCACTTTGGTTAGATAAAAATTGAATTTTAATAAAAAAATAAAATGTCTATGTTCCATTTAGGTTAGAGAAAAATAAAGTTGACCTAAAGTCTTTAGTTAGACTTAGTAATATTCCTACTTTATCTTAGTTGGATAAAATTTGCATAAAGCTTTATAAATAAAACCTACAAAATTAACTTTCATTCTATTTTAGTTAGATAAAAATGTTTTTTATTTAATAGTTTCTGCCCCAATATAGTTAAATAAATATATGAAGTAGTAATGAAACTTATAAAAGTGAAGAAAATATTTAAATTTTACTTAAGCTATAGGAAAACAGAGAATGTTTTTTAATCATATATTATATAATATATAGTAATATATAACAAATCTCCAGTTCTCTTAATTTATACCATTTTTATTCTTTAAAATCAAGTGGTTAATCCACACAATCTTTTGATTTATATAAGATTATCAATGAATAGAAAAAAACTGACAATTTCATACACCTTTTACTCAAAAATTAAAAGTTTAAATATAACTTATACAATAATAAGAGCCCTATTGCTCAATCTTCTTTTATTGATAAAAATTGTAATACCTAAAGTTGCTATTATTTCAAGAGTAAGAAGAAATATCTGAAAAAATATTTCGAAAAAATTTAACATCTTTCATTCTATTCCTAATAAATACTTTCTTCACTAAATTATTCATTTTGATTATAGACCTATGAAAAGAAGAAAAACAAAAAAGCTGGCAATGCCAGCTTTTGGAAGGAGATAACTAGTTATCTTTTCTGCCAACTTCTACAGAATCTACATTAATCTCGTCATTTTCATTTATATGTATATTACTTTCTAATATTTTACTTTCTCCTCGACTACCTCCTATAATTCGTAAAAAATCATTAGTAACTACTTCTACCCATAACTCCTTTTCATTTCCTAATTTATCTGTTACTTTTACTTTGATTTTTTCTGTTGGTCTAGGATTTATTTGAGTAAATCCTAAAACAAATCCAACATTATCTGGAGTAGGAGTAGGGGTAGTAGAGGATTTTATTAGTGAAAAATCATGTGGAGTAATAGTTATATTATCTAAGTTATCATTACCTTCAACTAATGTCACACTTGCTAAACCAGATAACTCAGAAATATTTCTTAAATAAACATCTATTTCAAAGGTGCTATCTATCCTTTCACCAATAAAAGTACCAATCAATTTTGAATTATAATAATTAATTTCATTATCAAATACATATGTTAATTTAGCAAGATTAACAATACCTGCTTGGCTAAATGAATACAAATCTTCTTCAATCAAACCATTATCCATAAGGTAATCTTTATTGTAATTAAGTGAAAAATCATTAGCTAATTTAACTTGATTATCATAGATTGCATTAGCATAAGCATCTCCTATTGCATATAAGTTTTCTTTTAAATTGGTAAATGGAAACTGATTGCTATCATCTATGAATAATTGAGTAAAGCTACTAGGGTTAAGACTAGCAGGATTAGGAGCTAATTCATTTATGTTTATCTTTTCCTTAATAGTGTCACTATTACCAGCCAAATCACTTACATTATAACTAAGAGTATATATACCACCTAAAGTATCATTGTTGCTAAGGGTAAATATATATTCTTTAGTATTAATATCTATAGAAACATCTGTTGTTGATAGAGTATATGTATCTCCACTTTTCCCTGGGAAGGATGTAAGAGTCACATTATTATCATCTAAAAATAATGTTTTTTCAAATTGGTTATAAACAACTCCATTTATATCTCTAAGAAGAACATCAGTTTTCCTAAAAAACTCTAATTGTGGAGGAATTGTATCTACTCTATATTTATTAGTTAAAAATACTTGGGCACTTGAATCAATAGTTTGAGTAGTTAAATCCAATTTTCCACCATCAAAGAAGGTACTAAACTGACCACTTTGGTTCATTGCCACTAATACTAAAGTTTCATATATACCATCATATCTAACACTACCGGGACCAGAATCAGACATAACAGGCATAGTTACTCCAAAGTCCACCTCTTGACCTAATTCTTTTTCAAAAGCTGTCCACATAAAGTTAAAGTTATAACTACTAGTATTTATAGGCAAGTTGTCAATTGAACTAGAATCATGTTTAAATGGAAGTATTATGGCAACTATCCTTTCATCTTCTGAAAATCGACCATTGGCACTAAGTGTATATGGACTATTATAATAATCATTAGTAGGTTCAATAGTACCTAGCCTAGGTTCATCTAATCTTATTAGCTCTAAAGCTAAATTAGAAGCTCTATTACCAAAATCATCTTTTATATTTTCTACTTTAAAGTATATAGAGTCGTTACCATCAAAAGGCACTGTATATGTCTCTTTAATAGGTAGAGTAACATATTTATCTAAACCATTAATTATAAAGTCTTTTATGGTAGCTTCTGAAATACTTCTATCTTCCACTACTACTTCTACCTCTATATCCTTCCCTCTAGTAACATACAAAGGCTCACTTATACTGTTGTCTGTATAAGCACTAGTCAAACTTTCAACTTGACTCAAATTAAATAGACTATTACCATAAAGATTTTTTAAGTATGATAAATTAATATAAGCTTCAGGATTAACAGCAAAAATATTAACAATTGGCGGTATAAAATCAACAGCAGTAATTATTCTTGCACCTCCATCACCATTTAATTCTACAATTCTTTTATTTACATCATTAGTTATTCTAGAAAAGAGACTAATTGTAAGAGTTCTTTCATTTTCTAGAAGATTTATATCTGTTGCACTAAGTGTATACCTATATGTTATAGTATTATTAAGTGAATCTAAGGTAGCAGAAGCATTTAATTTAGCTCCTTCAAGTTTATCTATAGTAAAATAAGCATAGGATATTTTATCTTCTGATGAAAAACCAATGGAACTACTATCTTCTATAATTGCTTCTATTTGTATATTACCATCTTCATTACGGAATAACATTATCTTATCAAAAGCACTTCTATAACTTGGATTTGTATACTTTATAGACAAAGCTAATTCCTTTGCAGCATAGTATCTGTCAAACCAATTAAAAGTAGACAAATCAGTAGCAGGAATATTATAGGTATCTTCAAGGTAAGTATATGAACTTTTTGTTAACATTGTATCAACTTTGATTCCTATAGTATCATCTAATTCTACCCTAAAATCATCTATAGAATAATTAACTTTTTTGTATCTATAAAAAACTTTATCATGTGGACTATAATAAGTTAATAACCACTTTTGAAATAAAGTTTTTTTCCTAAAATAGTCCTCTAATATTTCATCAAGATGACTATGAAGATTATTTTCGTTATCACCAGATTCATACTCAAAAAACCTATCTGCATCTATGTATTTTTTAAATTGTAATGGAAATGTAACAGCATGGGTAGAGCCTGAATAATCCCACAAATCTCTAGCACTATGGTACAATGAATCTACATCTATGTTAAATTCATAAAAATCTTCACCAAGTCTGACTTTTAATATAGAAGCTTCATTTTGACCAGATAAAGATGATGCAAGTACAAAATCTATTCCTAAATCGTTTATTCTAGTTGATAAACTAGTAAGCATAGCTTCTTCGGCTTTTTGATGTATAAGTGGTCTTCTACCTTCATATTCAACAGCTTCTTTGTATTTTTGTTCAACATTATTACCCACAGGTTTAAATATCTCTGTACCTGATGAAACGTAATCAAATTCACTACCTAAAAAATTAACACCATTTCCATAAAGGGCAATTGGTTGGTTAGATACAAAAAATATTACTGGTTGAGCTTCAGGTCTTTTGTTTTTCTCTAAAAAGTTTATTGCTTCATATAAACCCCAAGCTGAATTTTCACCTCCGGGAGAACCATAGGCTGATGAATTACTTAAGGAACCAATAAGATTAATTGGGGAATTTGCATCTGTTGATAATAATAAATCTGGACTAATCCATTTATTGTATGAAACTACAAACATGCTATCGTATTCATTTACTTTTGTATCTGCTTCATCCTTTCCATTCCAAGCCGATGTTACATATGGCTCTAAACTTGCTGGATAATTTTCTACAACGGGACTAGTCCATTTAGGATTTTTTTTATAGTATTCATCTTCATATGCTTTACGGCCACCATGTTCTACTATATTTATTCTAAACCTATCTGTTTCTATTTCATCTTTATATTCTATTACCCAATCTTTTAATATTTGTCTAGTATTATCGATACCTTTACTAGCGAAAGTTTGTGAAGTAGCTCCAACTACAAAAACTATATCATAAAATATCTTTCCTGATTCACCACTAGTACCACTACCACCAGCACCAATATCAATTTGATTAAGACTTATAGAGTCTAATAAAACTTCTTGGGGTAAAGTGTTATTATAGATAGACTCTATTATTCCCCCACTACCAAAAAAACTCCCCTCTTCATCATTTACGTTAATTATTGCACTTTTAAGTAAAGTCGGATTAATCTTACCTTCCAATGCATTTAATATATCTTCTGTACTAATTCCACCTGTTGTAGTAGCCATATCAACAGGTATGTCTACATATAAACCCTTCCAATTTGTTCTAAACTCAATTTCTACTTTTTGTTTTGTACCTCCTAATGAATCAGCTTCCAATACAGGTGTAATCTTATCTATAAACATAAGATTTTCTACATTTGTTCCTCTAAAGGTTATTTCTTCTGATAACAAAGTAATACTTATAAGTAATAAAATTGTTAATTTCAAAAAGATTCCTTCCTTCATCGTATACCTCCCCCATCTATATAAAAAATGCTATTTTACCCTATATAAGTATTCTATTAGATTTTTTAAGAGTTAAACAATTAATTATGAAAAAAATTGAACTTTTCAAATTAAATCATGTTTTTAATATATTTTTATATTAAAATATATCTAGAGGTGAATGGAATGATTAAGAAAATATTGATATTTTTATCAGCAATAAACTATTTATTTTCTCTCGACTTAGGAGTAGGAATTATTTATCAACAAGCAAATTATGTCTTTAATACTAATACTACTAGTGCTTTGTACGATGAGGTTTCAAATGAAATTTACGAAAATAATATAGTAGCACCAGTATTTGAATTGTCTCAAGATTTAAAATTTGGAAGAATCTCATTAGGCCTTTCCTATGAATATGGTTATAAAAATGGAGTAGAAACTTTTGATGCTCTACCGACTTATCTAAGTGGAACACTTTATCTGTTGCCAATAGATATTAAACCATATATACATGGCTCATTTGAGAATGTTTTTTACCTTAATGAAAAAAACATAGACATGTCAGAGGGAAGAGGGATTAAGGTAGGAGTAGGTTTAGTAATAGAAGGAGTTTATGCAGAAGTGGGTATGAAAAATACTAATGCAAAGCGTAATGGAGCAGATATGGTTTATGGAGGATTTTATTTCCAAGTTAAAGCAGGACCAGAAGCTCTTGTAATTTTAAATTAAATATTAATTTTTATAGGTAAGTAGAAGTAATAATATATTGGCTAACATATTTATATACTACTACCTGTATATGAGCTTGGTTAAAACCAAGCTTTTTTATATTTGATTAAAAACAAAAAAAAATTTAACAAAGATTTTTTAGAATTAAAAGGTAACTTGAAAATTATTGTATATTCATATTGATTATTTTTCTACATTAATCTGTGGGAATCTCCCAATTAAAAAAAGTTTTTTCATCTACTAATTATTATTTATTTTCTTCTAAAGATCCAAGGAGCAATTGGTTTTTTTTCTACCCATAAACCAAGTTTATTTTTTATTGCAAATTCTTGTGCTTTCTTAAAGTTTTTTTCATTTTTAGCATAGTATTCATACCACCAAGCATAACCAAATTTTACTAAAAATTCATTTATATACAAATCTCCTAGATAAACTTTTGCTACTTTTCGACCATATTTATCAGTGTCAACTATATCAACTAGGATTTGTTGGTGTAGAAGTAAATCATTTAAAAATTCTTTTGACATATTACCAAAATCCTGTTTATTTTCAGGAGCATCTATACCGTAAAACCTTACTTTATACTTGGTATTATTACTACTAAGAGTAAAAGTGTCTCCATCACTTATTCCTGTAACTTTTCCCCTTATCCTTTCTCCAAAAATACTTGTTAACAACAATAAAAATACTAATAATTTTTTCATAATCTCCCCTTCTATATTCAAAATTTTACTAAAATTACATATATTTTAAAAAAATTATAATATTAAAAAACCCCTTAATAAACAAGGGGTAAAAGCTTTTATATTAATAATATCCATCTACATTGACTACTACAAAAGCTTGTCTATTATTCTACTTCTGAGAACATATCTTTTCCAACTGAACATGGTGGACATACAAAATCTTCTGGTAAATCTTCAAAAGCTGTTCCAGGTTCGATTCCGTTATCAACATCGCCGATTGCTGGATCATATTCCCAACCACATACATCACAAACGTATTTTTTCATTACGAATATCTCCTTTCTTCAAAATCTTTTATTATCTTATTATATTCTATATGAAAAGTCAACAAATTCTTCGTTTTTTCCCTTTAAAGATAAAATTATTTAAAAGAATTAATTTCTGCTAATTATAATATAATTATATTTTAAAATGTTTTTGATAAACTTAATTGTATTATAAATAAAAATTATTTAACCAAATTGTTTTCAAATTAGCTATTTTTTTCTTGACATATTTTATAAACTATGATAAATTTATATTTCGAATGGAGGTCACTATGCACATACGAAACATATTAGACAACATTGAAGAACTGCCGACGCTCCCAGTTATTGCACAAGAATTAACAAAATTAATTAATAAAAGCAACTCAAGTATTAGTGAAATTGAAGATTTAGTTATGTCTGATTTAGCTCTTAGTTCAAAATTATTAAAATTAATTAACTCACCTTATTATGGTATGAAAAATATTATTTCTGTGAAAAAATCTATAAATTATTTAGGTTTTAATCAATTAAGGAACATTTTGAATATTAGTATCTTTAAAGATTTTGTTAAATTAGAAGAAAATTTAAATCCAAAAGATTTTTGGAAACACTCTATAGCTGTTGCCATTATGACTGATATGTTAGCAATTAAAACTCAGAATACATATAAAGAATATGGATATATTTCTGGTTTACTCCATGATGTCGGCAAAGTTATATACTTAAACTTCTACCAAAGTGACTTCATAGATATAACTAGTAAAGCTAGTAAAAAAAAAATGCCTCTAGCAGAAGAAGAACGAAACTTTTTTGGATTTTCTCACGATGCTATAGGTTCATATATAGCCAAGGAATGGAATCTACCTATAGAGGTAGTAGAAGCTATTGGAACACACCATAGACCTGAAAATGATAGTAGTGGCTTAGGAGAACTTATTTTTATAAGTGATTCGCTAGTTAGACTAAAAAAAATCGGGAATAGCTTCAATAATAGCCCTATAGAAATCCCCAATACATTTTTGAAAAAACATGATATTTCACTTGAGGAATTAAAGGTTTTTATGAAGGATTTCAAAAAAGAATATGAAAAATATTCTATAATTTTAACTTTATTGTAGGTATCAATTTTTTTTGATATATAGTTTTATTCGGGTTGAGATGAGAGGAGTAGTCCTCTCATTTTGTTATTGAATTATAATATTAATATATTTTAGTTTTTTAATTAGTTAATATATGACTTATTAAAAATATTATTATTAGAGTAGATATTATTCGATGATACTTTATCAAAACCCTCTTGCCCTTTTTTATATTTATTCCAAGAATTCCAGTAACTACAATGAGATTAAAAGCTAGAATTCCAAAAATATTAGGGTGTACTAAAAACCACATATAGATTCCATGAGAGGCTCCTATTAAAATTGTAATTAAACCAAGATACCAATGATTTCTAATAAATATTTTTTTTAAGTAATTTTTTTTCTTATATTTAATTCTTTTTAGTATAAAAGTTATTAATGATAAAATATAAAAAACAACTGTTAACCATCCTAAAAATTCAACTATTTCATACATATTCTTCTCCTTTTTCTACCAACTTAATATATCTTTCTATTTTTCACCTAAAATCCTTGATATTCAAATTATAATTTTGTAAAATATAGTAGGAGGTTTTATGAAATATATAATTTTTATATTATTTTCAATTAATATAATAGCTTTTAGGCCTTTACTTGCAAAAAATTCACTTGAATATAATAAAAACTTTAAAGATACTAGGATATATTACGAAAATCAAATGTACCAAAGAGCTTTAAAGGATAAATTAAAAGATAGTAATTTGAACAAAATAGAGGAAGTTTATCTATTAAAGGAAATTGAAAAATCTAATAATAGAGTCAAAAACCTTAACATATTACCCTTTGAAACTCTTATATTCATAAATGACATAGAAAAATCTTTATATAGAGATTTGTTAGAACATAAAAAAATTACAAGAAACAATAGTACCTATAAGTTTTATAAAAATCTCATATTAGATAATCTCACTTTCCTTAAAAAATTTCCAAAAATGCCAAATCAAATAAAAAAGTTTGAAGGAAAAAATGAAATTCTAGGGGATAACTTAGATGGTAATCTCATAATTACATTTGATGATGGCCCTAGTAAATATACTCCTATTATAACTAAAATACTTAAAGAAAATAATATTAGTGCTATCTTTTTTATCTTAGCTGATAGAATAGATACATACAAAGAAGATATAAAAAATATGATTAATGATGGGTATGTTATTGGAGTCCATTCAAATACCCACCCTAACCTCATAAATTTGGAGGATAAAGAGGTAGAAGTAGAAGTATCTCATGGACAAAAAAAACTTCTTAAAGATTTTTCATATAAGGTAAGATACTTTAGAAGTCCATATGGCTCAAGGAAAGAGGATACTCTTGACATAATTAATAAATATTATCAAAATCATATTTTATGGAATATAGATTCGGTAGATTGGCACAAGGGATTTACAAAAGAAATTATTATTGAAAGGGTTACAAGACTTAGTTATCTATATAATGGAGGAATTATCCTTTTCCATGATATTAATAATAAAAGTCCTTATGTAATAGATGAAATAATCAAAAATTTAAAAGATGGCGGATTTGAATTTAAAAATCAAATCTAGAGGAGGGAAATATGATATTAGTAAACACCGAGCAAATTCCAGGAATGGAAATACTTGAAAATTTTGGTTTAGTTTCTGGCAGTACTGTTAGAGCAAAACACCTTGGTAAAGATATTCTTGCTGGTATTAAAAACATTATCGGAGGAGAATTAAAGGATTATACTGCCCTTTTGAGCGAATCTAGAGAAGAGGCTCAAAATAGAATGATTACAGAAGCAAAAAGATTAGGAGCCAACGCTATTGTAAATATAAGATATGCTACTTCTTCTATCTCTCAAGGAGCAGCAGAGCTATATGTATATGGAACAGCTGTTAGAGTAGAAGAGGTGTAGTATGCCTAATTTTATTCTTTTTCTCTTTTTATTAGCTTTAGGTTACTTTGTAGGTAGCTTTAGAGAGAAGACACATTTTAAATCTATTAAAGAGAGAGAAATATTATTAAATAAGATAAAAATTGATAATCTCAAAAAATATTATGGGGAAGAAGATATAATAGAAAGAAAATTGGTAAGTGGTAGTTGTGTTATTGCAATGGATTATTTTAAATTATTTTTTGCTACTTTAATCAATATTGTAGGGGGAAGGGTTATATCCTATGAAAGTCTATTAGACAGGTGTAGAAGGGAAGCTATAATACGTATGAAAGAAGAAGCAAAAGATTTTGATTTAATTATAAATTCACGTATTGAAACTAGTTCTATTGGAAAAAACACTAATAATAACAATAGATCACTTATAGCTATTGAAATTTTAGTCTACGGAACTGCAATTAAAAAAATAAAAGTCAGGAAAGATTCTCATGAAGTATCATGATAATGTACCCCATTTTGATGATAATCCAAATATCACTAAAAGATCACTTTTTAAAACACTTTTTTTGATTCTTGGTGGTTTATTAGCCTCAATTGTATTATTATATATAGTTTTGATATTTTTTATTAATCTTATGATAGCAAATCTTCCAGAAAAGTATGAAATTACGATTAGTAATCTCTTAATTGATTCTTTTAAAGAAGAAGGAATTGATGAAGAAAAAACGGCTATAGTTAGAGAATACTTAAAGGAGTTAAGCGATAAAAAGATAGAAATCCTAGTAGTTGAAAGCAATACTGTCAATGCAATAGCTCTTCCCGGTAATCTAATTGTTATTTATAGCGGCCTTTATGATAAACTAAGTGCTGATGAATTAAGATTTATTATTGGACATGAAATTGGACATTTGGCTAATAATGACAATATGAAATTATTAAGTAGAAGCTCTCTGAGAGCTATTATTAGTAGTACTATTTTTGATGAGTCCATTGGCGTAATTATAGACAAATCTTTATACTTAGTTTCATTGGCTTTTTCCAGAAATAATGAAATCAATGCTGATATATATAGTATAAATTTACTAAAATCAAAAGGATTCACTACAAAGGGAGTAACTAAGTTTTTCGAAAAATTCGATACTTATGAAGATGGTTTGAATATATACCTTTCAACTCATCCCCATCCTAAAAGTAGAATCAAAGCAATAGAAAAAGTAGAAGAAATTTAACTTCTACTCTTTTTACTTTTACTCTTATCTACATACATTCTTTTATCAGCATATTTTATAATATCAAGTACTTTAATAGTTTCATCAATTTTTACATATATTACCCCATGACTAGCAGACAATATATATATTTCTTCACTTTCCAAATTTTTATTTTGGAATTTTTCTTCTATTCTTTCCCATATTTTTTCTGCTAATTCTTTATTAACCCCCAGCAAAACAATAACAAATTCATCTCCACCATATCTAAATATAAAGTCCTCTTCTCTTACTACCTCCTTCATTATCTTAACTGTATTTTGTATTAATTCATCACCTAATTTATGACCATAAGTATCATTCACCTTTTTCAAATTATTAATATCAACAAAAATTACCGATAAATCTTTGGAAAAATTCTCTTTTTTTCCAAAAATTTTTTTTAATTTTTCTATTCCTGCCCTTCTTGCATATACACCAGTTAACGCGTCCATATCAGCTCTTACTCTTACTCTTCTATAACCAAAATAAAAAAATAAAATACCCTCAGTTGATAAAAATAAGCCAATTAATAAACTAAAAGTTAATATATTATTTGAGATGATTCTTTTATATTTATTTCTCTTAGATTCATTAAATAAGTAACTATTTTCATCCTCTTCTCCAATATGAAATATCATTCTTAATTTTTCATCTCCAAACATATAAGAATCTATTAAAAAGAAGCCATTTTCAGTTACAAATTTATCTTCTCCTCTATTTAATTTTAACCATTCTTCTCTAAATTTATCTGAAAATTTTTTTCCATTTTTTTCATCAAATACAAATGACCACTGATCTTCTCTATCCCCCCCATATAACCAGTACCCCTCTTCATTTAATAAAAATATCTCTCCTTGGCTTTCATTTGCTAGCCTCTCAAAATCTTGGATTATCTTTCCTCCCAAATAGTTCAAAACCAACAAACCAACTATCTCACCATTATTATCAATTACCTTTTTTACAAATCTAATTACTGGTTTAAATGGTATTTCTATCACCTGATTTTCTATATTTAAATCAAAAGGTGATATAAATATTTCTCCTATTTCTAATTTAAGACCTTCTTTAAAATAATCTCGATGATTCTTATTTTGTAATAGTTCCTCTGATACTATAATGCCTTCCTTTTCAATCAAGTTTATTCTAATTAGCTCCATTCCCTCCAAATCTATTAACCTAATTTGATCATACCAACTATTATTTTTTGAAAATTCTGCCCATAGTTTCGCTAATTTTTCCTTGCCATCTTGATTATTACAAAAGTAATTATAAGTATACGCTAAAAAATTTAAGTCATTCTTAATTTTTTGGGTATTGCTTTCTAACAAATCAATTTCACTTTTAAGTATCTTTTTTTCATTTTCAACTAATGTTCCCATCCTTTCATTTTTACTTTTTTCATCAAAATTTAAAAATAAAAAAAATACTACCAAAATTAAAACTATTGAAGTGATAATTACTTTAAAGGATTCTTTAAAAAAAGATTCCATTTTATATTTTATTTTCTTCATGTCAAAGCTCCCTTAACCTTCGATAAACATCTTTTCTATTTTAAAATGAAATTTCCTGTTTTGTTTAAATATTTTTTAATGAAAAGATATTTAAAGGGAAGAATTAGTTAAATTTTTCTAAAAACTTCCTTTAATACTTCTAAAAATTAAAGGATAATTTAAATAATTCTTTAAAACAAAATAAAATGGCTAACTTTAAAGATAAACTAGCCATTTCTTAAACCATTTATTTAGTTAATTTTTTCTTTCTAAATTTCTTAGAGTAAATATTTGAGAATCTATCTCCAAATCAACTTCGATATTAGAACTTATAATTTCTGTATAGGAGTCTTTCTTTATTTTATCATCCATACGCATATGTGTAATGTAATACCTATCTCCTATTTTCTCATACTCTAGTGTTTTCATTTCTTTAAGCAATTTACCTGATTTTGCATACATAAATGCCCCTATCATAACAAAAGTGTCTTTCTCAACTTCTATGACTCTTCTTTCATAAGTTACCTCTACTCCCCCTTTTGCAATAAGCTCCACTTTATATATAGTATCTGTCTCTTCAAGTATTTTTGAATCATATTGTTCATTAAATGTAGTCCTATCTGTTTGATCTTCATAGCTTATATCACTGCCCATCATGCCTTGTCTTAGCATATGACCAGATATCTTCATAGTTCTATTAGCGCTAGGAAAATACATCCACAAATTATCACCATTTCTAAGATATCTTGTTCCAGCATCTCTTTTTGGTCCTGTAAATTCAATAAAAGCCATATCATCTCCAACAGCAGTCATAGTCATTTCCTTTGTCAAAATTTTTTTTCCAGAATAAATTATCATTTTCGCATTACTTTTAAAGGTATTTGGTGTCATATTATAATCAACTTTATCTAATATCTCCTGTGCTGTCATACCAAATATATTAATTCCCATAAGGAACATTAATAAAATTATTTTTTTCATACTTCCTCCTACTCATTTCTCAAGTTATCTACTGCTTCTTTTTTTACTTCTGGTCTAACTGCTATAAAAGTTGCCAAAAAAGAAACAACTACACCAAATACAAATGATACGAATAACACATCTAATCCATAATACATATAAATTATGCTTTTCATATTTACATCGGAACTAATAGTTTCCATCATACTTCCAAAATCTATTCCAACCTTTGAATAATAATAGATAATACTTCCTCCAATTATTATTCCTATAAAACTTCCTATTGCTCCCATACTCATACCTTCAAAACATAAAAGGTTTAATACCTGTTTATCTTTCATTCCTTGGGATTTTAGTACTCCTATTTCTTTTCTTCTTTCAAAAACTACCATCATCATTGTATTTGTTATTCCAACTCCAGATAAAAGAGCCAATATCCCTGCAAAAACTAGATTAAATATTGGTAAAGCTTTTGCCATATACTCATTTAAGCCAATTTTGTCCCAAGGTAAAATCAAATAATCTTCACTATCTTTCAAATCTTCATAAGCTTTATAAATATTTTTATCACTATCAAAGAACATGAGGTATTCTGTAACTAACCCTTCCATATCAAGGTGGTATTGAGCATCTTCAAGAGACATGTAGACAGATTTATTCATGTGACTATTATCCATTTTGTAGAAGCCAACTACTTTATAGTTGAAAGCAGACATAGACCCATATTGTGTATTTGAAACTATCGTAATTATATCTCCCAATTGAAGGTTAAGTTTATCTTTGATTTTTTTACCGACTATTATTTCTCCTTCATTTTGAAAATCAATAAATCTTCCTTCATATATAAAGTGTTCAAAACCTATTATTCCATAATCCCCTTCTTCTATTCCAAACCCAATTGCTTTTTCATCTTCTTCACCTAAAAATGCTAAAGCTCCAAATTTTATCCTACCAACATTAATACCTTTATATCCTAAACCTTCTATTTTTTCATTAATTTCATTATAGTCTATATTACTACTTACATCTAAAGATTTAGACTTTAACTCATAATCAAGTGCTGTTATTCTCACTTCTCCACTTACTCTTTTTCCCTCTTCAGTCATCATATTTCCTGCACCACGTATCCAACCTTGTAGCACTGTAGCTCCCAATATTGCAATTACAATCGCAAATATAGTAAGCATAGACCTTTTTTTATTCCTAAGCATATTACGTATAGCCATTTTTATCATAATTATCACCTAATCCCTTATTACTTCTACTGGATTCATTTTTGTCGCTTTATGAGCAGGGTACCACGTAGCCAAAAGTGAAAATCCTATTCCAACTAAAGCATAACTAATTGCTGAATCTAAGTTATAAAACATATACAATCTATCTGAAAGAGGTATACTCATTTCAACATTATTCATATAATCAAGAGGTATACCTATCTTTTCATATACAATAACTAATATACTTCCTATAACAAAACCTATACTAGTTCCTATTCCACCAGTTAATAAACCTTCAGATAAAAAAAGCTTTAATATATTTCTTCTACTCATACCATTTGCCATCATTATACCTATTTCTTTTTGTCTTTCCATCATTGCCATAAGCATAGTATTTGTAATGCTTATTCCAGCCATAATTAATATTCCCAGCGTTATAAACACAAAACCTTTCCTCTTAACAGCAGTTATTTCTGTAACTTCCCTTAATATTTCTTTAAGAGGTATACTATCTACTTCTAAGCCTTCTAACTTCCAAACTTCATCTTCTTCTGGTATTTGACCAAGTACTATGTCATTTACTAGCTCTGTACCAACAAATTTTTTAGCAAATTCAAGGGGTATAAATACTATTTGACTATCAAGAAGAGGATTTCCTGTTTTTATAATTCCTACTATTTTTTTATCGTAGGCATCAATGCTTTTTCTTGCAGTTCTAGCCACAAGAGTAACTTCATCATCAATATTAAGTCCAAGCAATTTTGCCAACTCGGCTCCTATTACTATGCCATTTTTATCATATGTAAAAGTACCCTTAACTATATACTCACTACGCCTAAAAATTTTCTCTTCTGCCTCTATATTTGTTCCAAGAAAAATAGTATTTAGTTCATTTACTGAATTAGTAATAGACCCTGAAAATACAAGCCTTTTGCTCATATCTTTATTTATAAAAATTTCATCTATTTTTTCTTCTGCTTCTTTAGATATTAAAAATTCCAATTGTTCATTTTCACTTTTGTCTTTATAAAAACCTTTTCCATATATTTTATGATAACCAACATCTGTTTTTATATATGTTTCTTTCATTTGCTCTTCCATACCTGCATAGGTTCCCTCACCTACTATACTTAATAATATCCCTACTATTATAGTAACAAGAGTTAAGATAGTTCTATTTTTATGCCTAAACAAGTTTCTAAAAGCCATTTTTATGATCATATTATTCAACTCCAGACTCTAGTTTCCCATCTCTTAGTCTAATTACTCTCTTGGCTCTTTCTATAATTTTAGTATCATGAGAACTAAAGATAAAAGTTACATTTCTTTCTTCATTCATTTTTTTCATTAAATCAAGTATTGCTTCACCTGTTTTAGTATCTAGATTAGCCGTAGGTTCATCTGCAAGTACTATTGCTGGTTCTTTTACTAAAGCTCTTGCTACTGCGACTCTTTGCTGTTGTCCCCCAGATATTTCACTAGGTTTCCTATCTTTTAGTTGGAGTATTCCCAATTCTTCGAGGATTTTTTCTACTTTTTCCCTTTTGACTTCTTTAGAATATTTCCCTGCCAAATCAAGTGCAAACTCTACATTTTCATAAACAGTTAGTACTGGTATCAAGTTATAACTTTGAAATATAAATCCTAATTTATCCCTACGAAAGTTACTTGCTTTATCCCTTGAAAATAGTTCAACATTTACTCCATCGACTATTACTTCCCCACTAGAAGCTTTATCCATAGCTCCAATTATATTTAGAAGAGTTGTTTTTCCACTTCCTGATGGTCCTGCAAATACCACAAACTCTCCTTGTTTTATACTTAAATTAATATTTGTTAGTGCTGGTACTTCAATTATTCCATTATGATATACTTTCTTTAACTCCTTTAACTCTACAATATTCATTTTTCCCTCCTATTTTAGTCCCTAATTGCTTCTACTGGATTAAGCTTTGTTCCTTTATGAGCTGGATAATATGCTGCTAAGATTGAAAATATTAACCCCACAAAAGCAATACCTACAAGGGACTTAATTTGCAAATTCATGTATAATCTATCTGCTACAGGAATACTCCCCATAAAATCTTGCATATTCCTTAGTGGTATTCCCTTTATGCTATAATATATTACTATTAAACTTCCAAGTATAATTCCTATACCCGTCCCCATTAAGCCAGCCAAAGTTCCTTCAGCTAAAAATAATTCCAATATTTTTCTTCTACTAAGGCCATTTGCCATCATTATTCCTATCTCTTTTCTTCTTTCTAACATTGCCATAAGCATGGTATTTGCTATATTTATTCCTGCCATCAAAAGTATTCCTATTCCCATAAATAAAAAAGTCATTTTATCTGCTTTTGCTAAATCAAGATACTCTTTTAATTCCTCTTCATAGGGTATAAAATCTACATTTAACTTTTGAATCTTTTCTATCTCTTCTCTACTAAGTTCTTCTCCTATTGTTATATCATTTATATAATCAGTATCAGCAAATATTTTTGCAAATTGAAGCGGAATAAAAATTGCTACTTCATCTAATATTGGATTTCCTGTTTTGATTATACCACCTATTTCTACATCATAAGCATCTATGCTTTTTCTTGCTGTTCTTGCCATTATTGTAACAGTATCACCTAATGATAACTGGAGTAAATTAGCTAGTTGATAACCTATAACCACTTTATTTCTATCATAATTAAATTTACCCTTTAACATATACAAACTTCTATTAAATACTTCTTCTTCGCTTTTTATACTAGAACCAATAAAAGTTACCTTTAACTGTTTTTCAACATTGGTAATACTTCCTTCAAATATAAGTCTTTTACTAAATTTTTTCCCGTTTAAAATTATATCAATTTTTTTTTCATCTTCTATTAGATATTCTAATTTTTCATTATCATATTTTTCCCTATAAAAATCTTTTCCATATATTTTATACAAACCAATATCTGTTTCTATATAAGTTTTCCTCACTTGCTTTTCAAGTCCACTATAGGTTCCATCTGCTACAACTGATAGCATAACTCCTACTATCATAGTTATTATTGTGAGTAAAGTTCTCTTTTTATGTCTAAAAAGATTTCTATAAGCCATTTTTAGTATCATTTCTCCTCCTTCCTAACCATCACTTCTTATTACTTCTACTGGTTCCATAGTTGTTGCTTTATATGCAGGATAAATGGACGCTACTAAGGCAAATAATAGACCTATTGCAAAGAAACTAACTGAACTTATAAAACTATATCCAAAATATAATTTTTCAGATAAGGGAAGGTTTATCCCTGCACTTCCTGCATTAAAAAAATTTAGTCCATATTCCTGATAATAAAGTACCCATAGGGAACCTAGAGTAAACCCAATAAAACCACCTATAACTCCACTTATTCCCCCTTCATATAAAAATAACTTTAATATCTTTTTTCTCTCCATTCCATTAGCCATTAATATTCCTATTTCTTTTTTTCTTTCCATCATTGCCATAAGCATAGTATTTGCTATACTCAATCCAGCCATTATTAATATTATTGTACTTATTACTCCAAAAACTCTTCTTCTAATTGTAGTAATAGTATTTATTTCCTCTAATTCTTCATTATATGATACTATATCAACCTTTTTTTTTCTTAATTTTGACAAGGTAACTTCATCTAACACTTCACCTACAACAATGTCATTAATTATATCTGCACCAACAAATTCTTTAGCAAATTCTTTTGTTAAAAAAACAACTTTTCCATCCATCAAAGGATTTCCTGTTTTTATTATTCCGCCTATTTTCCTATCATATGCATTTATAGATTTATCATATGCTCTCGCTAAAATAGTTACTTCCATTCCCAAGTTCAAATTTAATAGTTTTGCAAGTTCATAACCTACTACTATTTCATCATCTCCATCTAAAAAACTTCCCTCTACTAAATAGCTACTCCTATCAAATACAGCTTCTTCTTCAATCTTATTTCCACCAATAAAAATAGTATTAAGTTCATCATAACTATTTGTTATCTCCCCTTCAAAAACTATACGACTAGATTTTTTTGTATTACTTAATATATCTTCTACTTCTTCTCTATCTTCAATTATATATTCTAACCTTTCATTTGTATCTCTTTCTCCATAATAACTTTTTTTATAAAGTTTGTAATAGCCTATATCTGATTTTATATAAATATCTTTTACTTGCTCATACATGCCCTTATTAAGTCCTTCACCCAATATTGCAAGCATAATCCCTATAGTCATTGTAATTAAAGTCAATATAGTTCTCTTTTTATGTCGAAAAAGATTTCGAAATGCCATTTTTATTAACATCTTTTCACCTCAATTTTCTAAATATATCCCTTTATTTCAAATACTATTTCATCCTTTAATTTGCTAGTATTCATAGCAGTTAGCCCATTGCCACTAAAATTATCATAATAATTATAGGCTATTTTAATATCAATATAGTCATTATATACATAAGTCAAATTATTTGTTAAAAAAGTAGACTCAAAATCTCTGTCAAATATAGTTCCCTGAGACCACATTATATCTTCTCTTAAAGTATAATTATACATCAGATAAAAACTAGCTTTTTTATCTTCTATTAAATATATAGATTCAGCTACTGTATACAAAAAATTTCCATTTATATCAAAGCTATAGTCACCACCTAAAACTACTGAGTTCTTATCTTCCATATTTTCTATTCTTTTATTTTTATATTGTGACCATATCCCTATACCTATATCACCCTTTACTTCAAGGATTATATCTTCACTTCTTAAAGGTATTAAATTATTTTCAATTGGGTATTCTTTTTTATAGTTTAGATAATTTGCCATAAATTCAAAATTACTAAAAGTAAAAGTATATCTTAATCCATAATTATCATTTGATACTCCATTATCAAAAACTATAGCTTCTGCTCTTGATAGATCAGATACATTGTACTTAAGTCTAAGTGAATCTATTCCTATACTTTCAGCTTTAGGATTTTCTATATCTACCTTGTTAAATACATTTGCTCCATTAAATATAAAAGTATTCCCCCAAAGTAACATTTGTCTTCCTAAACTAATTGTCAAATTATCTTTATAAAGTTCTACATATGCTCTATATACATCTACTGGTTTTTCCTCATTGCCAGTGGCAATTATTGCAAATTCACTAAAAAAATCCTCTTCTCCATAATTAGCAAATAATTTTGCTTCAATAGGACTATTGCTTTCTTTAAAATTTTCAAGCCTATAGGAACTTTTTAGTTCAGCGCTAAAATCAAGGGCATTTAAACTGGAAGCTAATAGCAAACTTATAATTATCTTTTTCATTCTATTCTCCTTTTTGGCTAAATGTATTTTTTAATATATTTAAGTAATCATTAATTTCTCTTATTAATACATCTTTATCTTCAATTAGTTTCATATAATCTTCTTTATAGATATTTATATATTTCATAGACAAACTTTCCATAGTAGAAAAAATTATAAAGATTATTTTATCACTAGCTATATCTCTTCTTAACCCCTTTATAGATTCTGGTGTAAACATCATAGCCATTCCGATATTTTTCAGTTCTTCTGATTTTTTCATAACTTCTATTTTTATATTATCTGGAACATTTAAAACTGCATTTGTCATAAATAAAAATTTATCAGGAGCTTTGATAAAAGCTTTTATCTTTTCAGTAGTAGCAAGAGAGATTCTATCAAATATATCTCCCTTAGCCTCATCTAAAGCAACCTTCATATCTTTCATAAAGTAATCTACTATGTTATCAAATAAATAAAAAAATAACCCTTCTTTATTTCCAAAATATGTAAATAATGCTCCCTTTGATATATTAGCATTTTTTATTATTGTATTTGTAGAAGCACTAGTATAACCTTTATCATTAAATTCTTTTATTGCAGATTTTATTATTTGTTCCTTTTTTCCTATATTTAATCTTTCAAATTTTCCATAATCAGCCATTATCTTCTCTCTTTCTCTTCCTTCCACTACTAATATTTTACTCCTTTATGACCACGTGGTCAATAACTGATTTCAAAAAAATAGGTATCAACCTTAAAATATCGTAAAATCAGTTTCTTTAGAAAACTGTTAACAATAAAAGGTGATACCAGATAACTACTATGACATACTCCTGCACTCAACCTATACAAAGGGTTTTTAAAGAGCTTCTTTGGGTGTAGCAACCCAATTTTAGTCCTTGGCTCATGCCTTTCATATTAAGATCTTCAATAGCATTATATTTGTCAACTAATTTAGTAGATAGTTTTATGTAAAAAATCAAGTTTTGAGTTTTTAATTTTATAGTGTATTTTTGCCATTTTAGTTTTTTGTTTATACCAATTCTTTGAAAATTTTATCATACGCAATAGTTTTTTTTGTGCTTTAACAAGTTTAGATTCTCACAATCTAAAAAATCTTGGATAATCAGTTCTTTGGTTTTCAAAGGTAACAAACAATTCTTTAGTTTGATTAACAAAAGCAGTTGATTTCCCTTCAGTTTTGTGTAATTCAATCCTTTGATTAAGAAAATGATTATATATAAACCTAACACAAGCAAAAGTCTTATGAATTAAAGTTAGTTGTTCTTAATTATGATATACTCTGAATTTAAAAGCTTTATTTATTTTATAGCTACCTCCCCTACATTACAATTATACTGCAAATTATTTATTTTGTAGAAAATTTCGAATTAAAACCATTCCTACTCATCTCCCTCTTAAATAGAAGAGGGAGTTTTCTCGAAACAATTTAGATAAATTATCTATATTCAAACTTTTCTCTATTTATTCATTAGCTTATCTCTATATTTCCTGTATGCTATTATTGGTAAATCTGCTTGAAAGAGATTTTCTCCCATATTAAGTTCTGTTCTTTTAGGAAGTTGACTTTCTACAACATATCTATCTTCATGTGCTACTTTTTTATTAAATTGACAAAATATCCAATTTATAATTGTTCCTATTATTGGTAAAGTCATGAATTTTTGATATATTCTTAAATACATTATAGTATTTTCTTCATCTATAGGTACAAAAGCTGCTAAAACTCTCATCTTTTCTGTAATATAATTTTGCCATAAGTTTGGAAAGATAAATTCTAATCTTTGCTCACCTTCAGCTTTTTCCCTTAATTCTTCTGGTTTTTTAATCTTTTGACCATTATCGACTTCATTATATACATACATATGAAATTTAGAGTCCTTTTTCCACATTATTTTTGGACCATTTACCAAAGTTTTGTTCCCACGCCCGATAGTTTTTTTGTGTACAAAAGGTATATGTGCACAATCTAACTGATTTTCAATAACTCTAGAATAATGTGTCTTCCAAGAGTCTCTAACAGTCATATATATAAATTTTTCGTCAATATTGTCAAAAAATTCAGGTTCTTCTTTTATTTCCTTCTTTTCTCCCCACCAAATAAAAACAAATCCATTTATTTCCCTAGTTTCATAAACTTTTACATCAAATCTATTTTCTACAAATTCATCTTTTCCATTAGCTGGAATTTTACTACATCTTCCATTTGAATCAAATTCTAAACCATGAAAGGGACATTGAACTTGATTATTTATTATCTTTCCTTTACTCAACTCTACCCCTCTATGAGGACATTTATTTATAAAACAAACAACTTTTCCACTAGCATCTCTCCAGAGAAATAATTTTTCTCCAAGCCTTTTTAAACCTATACCTTTTTCTCCTACTTCATTTGATTCAGCAATAACATACCACTGATTCTTTATCATAACAACCCCCCCTTTTATTTACTAATTAAGTATAATTTGTTTTTATATTTTTTTCAACACATTATCAAATTATAATATATTTTTTAATAATATCACTTCATATAAAAGTTATTTTAAAAAAATAATAAATATTATTTATTAATTCTATCAAATTTTAGATAGATTAAAATCAAACTAATTTAGTAAAATCAATTGTACAAAATTCTTGTAGATATATCCAATTAAGATATAAGAATACTTATTGAAAAAGAGTTAAACTCCTATATATTAGAAGAATTTTTAAATTTTAAATTTGAAGTTATCAACAGTGTTTTAACAATAATTTAGTAATAATTAGAAAGTGAATGATACAGAGGGATAATCAAAAATTATTTAGAAATTTATTAAAATTATATAATATTAATTTCTCTTTTTAAAATTTTATAAAAATGATATACTTATATTAAAAATGGGGGAAAACTATATGAAAAAAGAGTTTTTAAAATTTATGAATTTCAGACATGCTTGTAAAGAATTTGATTCTGAGAAAAAAATATCAAATGAAGATTTTGATTTTATTATGAATGTAGCAAGGTTATCTCCAAGTTCATTTGGTTTAGAGCCATGGAAGTTTTTAGTTGTACAAAATCCAGAATATAGACAAGCTTTACTTCCAATTACTTGGGGCGGGCAAAAACAACTACCTAGTGCTAGTCATTTTCTAATAACCCTTGTACATAAAGGTGAAAATATTAGATATGATAGTGAACATGTTGAGCATATAATGGGAACTATTAAAAATCTAGATATAGATTTGAAAAATGCTTACAAAGATAGACTAGAGAACTTTCAAAAAAATGAATATAAATTGTTAGACAATGAAAAATCTATAATCGACTGGGCATCAAAGCAAACATACATTGCCCTTGGAAATATGATGACTGCAGCTAGCAGTATAGGAATAGATTCTTGTCCTATTGAAGGCTTTGATCCAGAGGGTGCAAAAGAAATTCTTAGTGAAAAATTTGGGGTAGATATGAATAAATACGCCATTAGTCACATGCTTGCACTTGGTTATAGAAAAAATCCTCAACCAGAGAAAAAAAGACAAAAGCTTGAAAATATTATTACTTATTTTTAACTATCCCTATAAATTCAAATTTATAACGAAAAAAAAATTAATATTAACTATTACCTAGTTTATCTAGATTTTATAGTTAATTAATATCAAAAAATGACTGATTTTGATAGTTAGTCATTTTTTCTATTAATTTATTTTTGAAAAGGAATTATCAAAACAAATTCCATTTAAGGTTTAAGTTTACATATGTTTTATTCTTCTACTATATTTTTTATATAAATTTTCATTGTTACTCTCATCTATATTTTGGGAACCATAAATAGGTAGTTTTACTCCATTATTATAGGCGATTTTCATTGCTTCAGTAGAAGCTGTGTTAACTATAGTCATCCCTGAAATAGAGGATACTGCTCCAGTAAGGGTATTACCAATAGTCATAAAACCATCTCCACTAGGTACATGATTATCAAGTAATATATCTGCAAATTCATAGAGTTTTTTTCCACTTTTATGTCTTGATGGATATTTTTTACTTTGACTAAGAGATGTAATAACAGCTAATTTTATACCATTTGATTTTGCTAACATAGCCATTTCTATTGGTAAAGCATTTCTTCCACTATTTGATATAACAATTAACATATCACCTTCTACTATCCTATGTTCCTCCCATAATATTTGGGCTATTTCATTTATTCTTTCAAGTTTACTACTTCTAATAGCACCATCTGCTGTTAATAATACTGAATCTAACATACAATTTACATTTGCAAGTCCTCCTGCTCTTATGAACAACTCAAGACCTATCATATGTGAGTGACCAGTTCCTATAACATGAATTATCTTATCTTCAATAATACACCTAGCCATCTCTTCTGCTAACTTTTTAATATTTCCCTCTTCATATTTATATATATCATCTATTTGCTTCTTTATTTTTTTTATATATTCCATTATCTTCTACTCTCCCTTCTCCTATAACTCTTCCTCTTCATTGGTGCATTACATATAACATAGTTAATCATCTCTAATCTAGCTTACTTAACAAATTAATAATTTTAATTATACCTGAAAATTTCTTACTATATTACTATCTTATTTTAACTTTACTATATATTTAAACTTATCTCCCTTAACTATACCTCTTGTAAACTCAGCTACAGTGTCCTTTACATAAGAAGTTCTGTAAACTTCTATCACTGCAGTTTCTTTATTTAATTTAAATAATTTTTTAATATTTTTATCAGCCAGAATTGCAGAAAACTCCTCGTAACTTTCACTAAAGTTATTATTATATTTTTCTTTTAAGTAGGTGTAAAGAGAAGCATTTATGAGCTTTTCAACCTTTATCCCATTATAGATTTTTGCTGACAAATGATTTTCTTCTAATATACAAGGGTCTCCATCTATATACCTAAGTCTCTTAATATAATAAACTAATTCTCCCTCTTTTATCTCCATCTTATTGGCAATTTCCTTTTCTGCATGAATAAGTCCGTAATCTAGTATATCTGTACTTAAGTCTCTATTTATTTTATGCATATCTTCACTAAGACTATATACACTATTTAACTCTTGATTTATAGGTTTCCTATTAAGATATGTACCACTTCCTCTAGTACTATTTACTACTGACTCTTCTTTTAACAAATCTATTACTTTGCGGATAGTTCCACGACTAGCTTCAAAATCTTTAGCCAAGTTCCTCTCACTTGGTAATCCCTTTTCATACTTTCCACTTTTGATATCTTCCTTAATTTTATTAGCTATTAATTGATACTTATACATACTCACCACCTTTAACTTTATCTCCATTTATTCTATTAATAAAAAAATATTTTTAAAAAAAATTGGTATATACCAATTTTAATAAGTCTACTACCTTTTTTTTCATTTGTCAAATATAATATATTACAATGTCAATAATATTGTTTAAAAATATTATATTTTAATCATTCCCATTTTACTGTCAATAAGGTTATTAAAAAAATGGCTTTTGAATATAGAAGCTTTTTAAATCTTAAAAGAAAGATTTTTATTTCTTACAATTTAATTAATTTAAAAGAGACTTTAGTAGCATAATTCTACCAAAGTCTCTCAGGCATATCTATTTGTTTTAAGTTTTCACCAACACCACTTGACAAAGAGCCAAAAGAAAGACTGCTATATAACTATTTATATAGTTTCACTTTTTATTTACCTTTCTAAATGAACAGAATAGATAAATTTATCTGAACGATAATATCCTAAGTTATATTCAACTTTTCTTCCTTGCTTATCATATACCAATCTTTTTCTACACAACAAAGGTAAAGTCATATCAATTTCTAAAAGGTTTGCTAATTTTTTTGTAGGCAACATAGCACTAATTTCTTCTTCGGATTTTATTGTGAAAATCCCATGATTTTTTTCTAAGTAATCATATAATTTATCAAAATTTCCATTAATAAAATCAATATCATTCTTTAAGTTTAAATCTGGATTAAAGTAACTTTCAAAATAAATTTCCCCTTTACTTTCTCCCCTAACTCTAGTTAATTTAATTATATCTTCCACACTTTTATTATTAATATCAAAGATTTTTCTCAAATTATCTCTTAAAGGAACAATTTCAACTTCTTTTTTAAGGTATTTAAACTTGATTCCTTGCAAGTTCATTTCATCTGTAAAGCTATGCCAAGCACTTAAAACTGTTTTGACCTTTTTTCTATTTAAATTTAACTTAGTTCCTCTCCCTTTTTCTCTAATTACTATTTCTTTCATAACTAAGTTGTCCATTGCTTTTCTAATAGTGTGTCTACTAACTCCAAATCTCTTCATTAATTCTAATTCAGTAGGGAGATAAAATCCTTTATTATAAGGGTCTTCATTAATTAGCTTTAGTAAAGCATGTTCAACTTGTACATAAAGTAGAACATCTAAATTTTTGTCTATAATATATGCCACAATTTTCTCCTGCCTAAAACTTTATGGAACAAAATTATTCCAATAATTTTTATAGATTATAGGGTTTACTACAAATAAAAACTTTTCGTTATCTTCTTCAAATTGAGTGTATATTGGTTTTTCATTAATACCAAATTCATCATATCTTCTAGGTAATTTAATAATCAGTTTTTGCTTTGTATAATTATTGTTCTTAACCCATTGAATATCATCATTATAGTCTAATACAGGAAAAAAAGCAAGACCACCGTATTTCCTAATATCTTCATATAAAAAACCATAATCTCTAACACACCATGCACCAAAAACCAAATTCTCATTTGGATTTGAATTTATAGTACAATGAGCCCAATAGGGAGGAACTATAACTATGTCTCCTTTTTTAACATTTACAGCAAAGCACCTTCCAGGGTAGTCTTTAACCCATTCTTGCATATAAATAATTCCCTCTCCCTCCCAAATTTCATAGACTTCTGCTGTTGAAGTATTGTTAAATTTAGAAATGTTATGAATATGACCTTGGCTTTTTACAGGCTCTTTACCTAGTCTTCCCTTTTGATATATAACTATACCAAAAAGTAAACCTAATTCTTTTAGTATTTTTTTATCTTTTTCTTTTCCTACATCCATAGCTATACTATAAACTATATTAGGCTCATTTAAATTTTTATTCATTAAACTTTTTCTTATGTCATTAAGGTATCTATTTTCCAACTTAGATCCAAATACTTCTTTGCCATATTTAAATCCTAAAGGTTCCCTTTCTATTTTTATGTCTAGACCAAATTCAAACACTTCTCTCCTCCTTAAAAAATTCCTAGAACAACTCCTAATATAGCAATTGTTAAGAGTGCTATCATTGATTTTATTGGAGTAAATCTTTTTTTTGTCATTAAATAATATACAAATAAAACCATTAATAATGATAAAAGTTTTGGAAAAATATTGTCTAGGATATTTTGCAGATTTATATTTACACTAGCTTTTTGAAAAGCTATTTTAGTATGCACATTTACATAACTTGCAGCTATTCCTCCTGTTACAAAAATTCCAAGTATTCCAAAAAATTCTTTTAACTTTTCCGCTTTTTCAGTTAATAATAAGCTAACAGCTTTAGTTCCTAACTTATAACCCTTAAAAAATAGAAAATAAGAGCCTGATATAATTAGGGTATTATAAGTTATTATATAAAAGATTGGTCCTAATATACTTCCCTCTTGTGATAAACTCATTCCAATACTTAATAATATTGGAATTAACATTCCCGGAATCATTGAATCTCCTATTCCTGCTAGGGGTCCCATCATTCCAACTTTGATACCATTAATTATTTCATCTGTTATTTTTTCTCCATTAGCTCTTTTTTCTTCAAGACCTACTATAATTCCATTTATAACTACACCTAACTGTGGTTCTGTATTATAAAAAGCAGAATGCCTTTTTAAAGCTTTTATCTTCTCCTCTTTATTATGACCATACAATTCTTCTATTACATTTAACATTGAGTGGCAAAATCCAAAGGACTCAAGTCTTTCAAAACTCATTGATGAAAGGTTGTGCATCATCCAACTTTTCCAAGTTTTTATTAATGTTTTTTTACTTAACTTTTTTTCTTCCATTAGAATTCATCCTCCTTTTGAATAATATCCTTTTCATTTGAAAATTGGGAATTATTTTTATATTTAAAATGAATATATGCAAATAAAATTCCAAATATTGCAAGGCTAATCATATTTAATTTTAAAAAAGTTATTCCTATAAAACCAACTAAGAAATATATTAATAATTCATTACTGCTAACAATTTGTTTCAATAATATGCCTATTCCTACTGCTGGAAGCATTCCTCCTAAAACCCCCATAATATCAATTATTATTTTGGGAATAATCTCTAAAAAATCTTGTATATACTGACCTCCAAAGTAAACAGCCAAAAATGTAGGTATAAATCTCATTAAAAAATTGGTAACTTGGGGATAAAGTCCGTTGGCTCTTTTGATTCCTTCTACATTCCCCTCTTCTACTGCCCTATCTGCCATATTATTCCAATATGAATTTAGAATCATCATAAAATTAAAGATTACTGTTCCAAGAATTCCTATTGTTGCAGCTAAAGTTACTGCAACTTCTGAACTTTTTCCTGATAAAATTCCAAGAGCAATGGCAGGATAAGCTACAAAATTTAAATCTGCTGGCATAGCTCCTCCGGGAGTAACAAGGGCTATATATACTGCTTGAACAGCAACACCAATTATAACCCCACTTTTTACATCACCCAAAATCAAACCTACTACCAACCCTGAAACTAAAGGTCTTGATAGTGTATACCAACCACCTGTTAAGCCAAAAACCCATGGAACACTTAGGGCACCTAAATAGCAAAAAATACCAATTAAAACTGCTTCTACAAACATTTTTAATACCTCCTATTTTCTGATATAATTTCATCCCAGTAATACTCCTTTGATGTTGGAACTAACTTAAATTGTATTTTATATTTAGTTGAAAGAAAATTAAAAGCTTCTTTTTCATCTTCTGTAATTGTTACATTTGGTCCTATGGTTTTAGCTCCTTCTTTTATATGAATAGGTCCTACATTTATGATATTATTATTTTCATTGTCTAATGAAAGACCTTTTTTCATAATACTCATAAGAGTTATGGGACTTTTACAAATAACAAAATATTTTTTATTACTTCCTATTACTTGAGGTAGTTTTTCTACTGCATTTTTGACGTCAAAAATCCAAACTTTTACGCCTGTAGGAGCAGCACTTTTATATATATTAGTCAAAATAGCATCATTGAAAATCTCCGTATCAATTGCTATAATTCCATCACATTTTAATTCTTTGGACCAAGCTGTTACTATCTGACCATGTATTAATCTGTTATCAATTCTTACAAAGGATATAGCCATTTTAAAACTCCTCTTCTTCAAAATCTTTCATACTGTTTATTTTAGCCAATTTGATTCCCATCATTCCTTCTGTTATTGTACTTTTAACTGCTTTTTCAAAATCAGAATTTTCAATATTTTCAGTTGCTTCAATTAACATAGGCAGATTTAGACCTGAAATAACTCTTATATTTGTTGAATGTTTTTCTTCTAAGGAATGTTTAAAGGCTATGTTGTATGGACTTCCTCCTTCTAAATCTGTTAAAATTATAATTCCTTTTGTATTATTTAATTCTTCTATTTTTTTTACTAATTCTGCTTCAAAAGTATTTATGTCATTATTAAGTCCTAGAGAAATTACTTTTATTTCTTTTGGAAAATTTCCTATAACTACCTTATAAGTATCTATGATTCCATATATTAAATTACCATGACTTGTCAAAATCAAACCTAGCATAAAAATCCCCCTTTTGAACTTTCAATTTTTTACTTTTATTATTTCAAAAGTATCTTTATTTTTAAATATTCTTACTGGAAAGCCTTTTCTAATTATTTCTTGATAATTATGACCTGAATTTGAAGCCCAACAAGCTCCAACTACCAAATTTTCACTGGATATATTAATTAATCTATGTGCCTTTTCACCTAATATATAATGTAGTGAATTTTTTTCAACTTTTTCTAAAGAGTAATTTCCACTTTTATCACACATTAAAAGTAAACCTTTCCCTTTTATTCCCCAATAATATTCTGCATTAAATAAATTTTTGTGGTAGTGTCCCTTTGTCATATAAAATTCCTCGTTTATAGTACCTGAATAAACTGTTGTTACTCCAAAATTTAATTGACCTTCTTTTTCTTCATGGATTACTCCTTCTACTTTATAAATGATTTCATCCAAATTTACATTTTTCTTTGTAAGGAAAAAATCATTTAAGTCTTTTAAAGTTTTTTTGACTTTTAAATATTTTTCTCCCCTTTTTTCAAATATTCCCTGGTTAAAGTTAAAATAAGTATCTGATATTTTAAACATAATCACCTCCAAAAATACGAACACATATGTACGGATGTTTTATGGTAGAAGTTTACCCTGTTTTTTGACAATAGTAAATAAGGAAAATTTTTGTTTAATTTACTCGACTTGTGAGTTTTTCAAAAAAAAAATAGGCATCAACCTTAAAATGTTGTAAAATTTGTTTCCCGACAAAACTAACAACGAAAAGGTGATACCAGATGACTATCTGTAAACTATTCGAAAGAATTAATCAACTATATTTTAAAATTA
>CAZFBB010000001.1:0-107435 GCA_964517235.1 uncultured Fusobacteriaceae bacterium | reverse complement strand
TTGCTACTAGATCCTCTTACAATCTCATAACCATACTTTTCAAGTACAGAAGCCATAATTTCACCATCTTTTGATGGACTTGTCATTACCAATTTTTTTTCTACTTTCGTTAAAGTAACAGTTGGAAAAAAAATTTTTTGATGCCAAAAAGCATAGATATAATTTTCATCTTCACAGTAATCTTTATGAACTTCTTTTTTCATTTTAATAGTTTTCATTAGTAAATTTATTAATAAATAGAGTTTTTTTCCGTAAACTATATACTTTTCTCTTTCTTTATCCATCGTATCACCTTCAATCAATATTACAAAATTATAGCATACAGGATAAAAAAATTCAATAAAACTATATAGAAGAAGCTTTAGGATTTTTTACCCGTTTTTACTTTGATTGTAACTTAATCTATTTTGTGTTTCTTGTTGATTTCATAATGTACATAACTATAAAAAAAAGGCTATCAACTGATAACCTCTTAAAGTCTTTTTAATCAATAATTAGATTAAACCTGGAATGTTAATTCCACCTGTAACTGCTCCCATTTCTTTATCTGCTAATTCCTCAGCTTGTCTCATAGCTTCAGTAACTGCTGACACAATTAAATCTTCTAGCATCTCCTTGTCTTCAGCTGCCTCTTTTACAATATCATCTGACAAAGTAACTGCTATCACTTCTTTTTGACCATTTACTCTAACTGTAACTGCTCCACCGCCAACTGAAGCTTCTAATTCTTTTTTTCTTAATTCTTCTTGTACTTCCATCATTTTAGCTTGCATTTCTTGTGCTTGCTTTAATATATTACTTGATCCATTATTTTTAGTTTTTAATTTTCTTACCAACTCTTTTGCCTCCTTAGGTATTTTGCTCTGTTTATAGTAGCATATTTTCTTCTATTTTTCAACATTCAATGTTTAATTTAGAACTAAATGGGGTATCTTTAGTACAAAATTTAGCCCACCCATAGTATTCTTTTCTACACAAATGTCTCCATTATGTTCCTTCATAATCTTCTTGCAAATAGCTAGTCCCAGACCATTTCCATCTTTTTTCGTAGTATAATATGGATTAAACAACTTTTCTAATTCAAATGCATCTTCTACTTTCCCATCTGTTTCAAATGTTACTTCTACACCATTAGCTCCTTTATGTATATAGATATTAAATTCCCCATCTTTTTCTATGGCATCTATTCCATTTTGAATTATATTCATGTAAAGTTGTATAAATTTATCTCTGTCAACAAATACAAAAATTTCATCTTCATTGCAATTTAGATTTATATCTTTAAAATCACTTGATTTTTTTAAAAATTCTCGAGTAAATTTACACATATCTACCTTTTCATAATCAACAACTCCATCTTTAGTATAATCAAGTATATTATGTGTAAGTTTATTTAACCTTTCTGTTTCATCTAGGAAAATAGAAAGATTTTTATGAAGATACTTTATACTATTTGACTCTAACATGAGCTGTGAGTACCCTTTTATCAAATTAAGTGAATTTTTTACTTCATGAGCAATATACAAAGCCAATTGGCCTAAAACTTCCATTTGCTCCTTTTTATTTATCTCTTTTTCTTTAATCTTTATGCTTGTAATATCTTGAAAAATTATCACTGTTCTATCAAGTTTATCTTCTTTTATAATTCTTTCAAGACTAAATCCTAACAAATAATCTTTTATATTAATTTCTTTTCTATTAAATTCATCTTGCACTTCATATCTAAGAAGCAATTCTTTAAATTCTTCAGGACTCTTTTCAATTTTATCTAAGATAATCTCTGCCCTATCATTTGAAAATATTACTTTATTATATTTATCAAAAATAATAAGTGCCGACTTTAAATCTGTTTTAACTGTTTCATATAGTAGTTGATTTTCCATATTCTTCTAACTCCCTATTTTTTTTACTTAAAACTTCAATTTCGTCTTTTAATCTAAGATTTTCCTTCTCAAGTCCATTAATCTCTATATCTTTATTTCTTATTTGATTAACCAAGTTGTTAATTTCATTTTTTAAATTTTGCTTCTCCTCTTTAAAATTATCATATTTATCTTGTATTAATTTGTACTTTTTTCCTAACTTCTCCCTATCTTTCTTTACTTTTTTATATTTTTCATAGGTAATTACTTCTTCTATCTTAAATAAACTAGTCAATGGTAGAAGTAGAATTTTTTTTATTCTATTTTTTATCTTTTTCATACAATAGATTTTAGCACACTTAGTTCTAAAAGTAAACTCTTCTTTTCGTTTTTGTTCGAAAAAGTATAGAATCTATACTTGTTGTTTTTTTTATTTTAAAGAATCGAATAGATTTTTTGACTTTTTTATCTATTTTTCCCCTTTAAAAAATAAAAAAAACTTTATTCTCCCTACTTAATTTATCCCTTTTTAAATAAAAATTTGAAAAATAACCTATTAGATTAAAATCTCAAATTTTTTCTACTTTCTATACTTGTTTGAGTAAAGATTTCATAAGTTACTCTAGTTCTTATACCACAAACTTAATTTCTGTTTTCTTTAAAAGTTAAATTTTATATGAGAAATACTTAAAACTCCTTTAATATTGATTTATCTAAATCATTTTGAGAAAAGTCCCTATTCTACATAAATAAGAGATAATTCAAAAAAAACTAATATTTTCTTAAAAATCCTTATAAAAATTTAATATATTCTATAGTTGCAATACAAGGTAAAGTTTACCCTAGAACTTGGTAGTCATAATAACCATTTGATTGCCACGTCTCAATCTCAAGAAGTCTCTCAAACCCTTTATCTAGGTTTATGAGGAGCACTTGCATTAATGAAGAAAATTTAAACTTACAAGTTAAATTTTCAATAAAAAAGACTAATCCTTTGCGAATTAGTCTTTTTTCTATTTTAATAAAAATTTTTTAATTTCTTTTTTCATTTTTTCTACTGCCCTAGCTCTATGACTAATTTTATTCTTTTCTTCTTTGGTCAATTGACCAAATGTTTTTTGGAGGGGAGCATAGTAGAAGTGTGGATCATACCCAAATCCACCCTCACCTCTCATTTCATCTATTATTTCTCCTTCAACTTCTCCTCTAAAAGAAATCACTTGGCCATTAGGCTTAGCCACACTAATAACACTTACAAAATAGGCTTTTCTATTTTCTATACCTTTCAAATCTTTTATTAATTTTTCATTATTTAACTTATCTGTAGCATCTTTCCCTGCATACCTTGCTGAATATACCCCCGGTTTATCTCCAAGAGCTTCTACACAAAGACCGCTATCATCTGCTATTGTCGCTATACCCAAATATCTTGCTATTTCTATAGCTTTTTTTTGTGAATTACCTTCAAAAGTTTCTTTGTCTTCTAGTACATCAGGAATAAATATTCCATCTGCAATAGAGCTAACTTGATAATCAAGATCTGCTAATATTGGCTTTAATTCTTCTATCTTTTTCTTATTTCCCGTTGCCAAAAATATCTTCATTCTAAGCCTCCCCAATAACTTTATTTTGCATCTCTATAAGTTCTTTTATCCCTTTTTCTGCAAAATCAAGCATTGCACTAAGCTGACCTCTAGTAAAAGTCGCTTCTTCTCCTGTTCCTTGTACTTCAATAAGTTCAAGTTTATCATTCATTATTACATTCATATCAACTTCAGCTATACTATCTTCTGTATACTTAAGATCTAGCATAGTTTTCCCTTCTACTACACCAACTGATATAGCAGCAATATTCCCTTTCAATGGATTTCCTTTTATTTTTCCTTGGGCTAATAATTTTTTTATAGCTATTGCAAGAGCTATATATGCTCCTGTTATAGAAGCTGTTCTTGTTCCACCATCAGCTTGAATTACATCACAGTCAAGAACTATAGTTTTCTCTCCTAAACTATCAAGGTCTATACATGCTCTCAAAGCTCTCCCAATAAGTCTTTGAATCTCCATAGTCCTACCTGATAATTTACCTTTATTTGCTTCTCTAACATTTCTTGTTTCTGTAGCTCTTGGTAACATTGAATATTCTCCAGTTATCCATCCTTTACCTGAATTTCTCAAAAAATGTGGAACTCCATCTTGTACACTAGCGTTACATATCACTTTTGTGTTACCAAATTCTATAAGTACAGACCCTTCTGGGTGAATTATATAATTAGGTGTAATCTTCACTTCCCTAAGTTGATTTAATCCTCTCTTGTCTTCTCTCATCTTTCCTCCTAATTACCTTCTATTTTTCCAAATTGAGTTTCATATAGTTTTTTATATATTCCATTTTCATTTAACAAATCTTGATGTTTACCTACTTCTTTTATTTCTCCATCTTCCATTACCACTATTTTATCCGCATGTAAAATAGTTGATAATCTATGTGCTATGACGAAAGTTGTTCTATTATCCATAAGTTTATCAAGAGCATCTTGTACTAGTCTTTCTGACTCAGTATCAAGAGCTGAAGTTGCCTCATCAAGTATCATAATTGGAGGGTTTTCTAAAATAGCCCTTGCTATTGAAATACGTTGTTTTTGACCTCCACTTAAGAGAACTCCCCTTTCTCCAACTTCTGTTTCAAATCCTTCTGGTAATTCCATAATAAAATTATAAGCATTTGCCATTTTGGCTGCTTTTATTATATCTTCTTTCTTAGCATCTCTTTTGCCATAAATGATATTATCATAAACACTACCAGAGAATAAAAATGTATCTTGTGGCACTATTCCTATATGAGTTCTAAGGTTTTTAAGCTTATAATCTCTAATATCTAAATCATCTATCTTTATACTTCCACTTCTAATATCATAAAATCTCGGTATTAAGTTCACCAATGTAGATTTTCCACTTCCACTTTTCCCAACAAGAGCAACCATTTCACCAGCTTTTACATTTAAATTAAAATTTTTAACTACATCATATTTTTTATCATAGGTAAAATAAACATTTTCAAATATTAATTTACCTATAAATTCGTCTTTTTCTACTGCATCTTCCTTATCCTGTATTTCTACTTTTGCATCTATTATTTCATAAAGTCTATCAACAGCAGGTAGGGAAGTCTGAATTGTATTATTTATATCTGTAAGCCTTTTCATAGGATCTATTATGAATCCAAAAGCAGCTAAGAAAGCAATAATACTCCCAGCAGATGTCTTCCCTTTTACTACTAACCACCCTCCATAGAGAGCTACCAATGCAACAACAGTTGTTGTAAAAAACTCTACTATGGGCTTAAGTCTCGCGTCTAACCTACGATTTTTAATACTATGTTTAAAATTAACATCATTTTCTTCTTTATATTTCCCCATTTCATATTCTTCACTGGCAAAAGCTTTAATTACCCTATTACCACTAATGCCCTCTTGTAAAATATTATTAAGCCTTCCATGACTTGCTTGTATATCTTTTCCTGTGTGTCTTAGTCTTTTCCCGTATTTTCTAATAATAACTGAAGCAAATGGCAATATAATTAATGATATTAAAGCTAAAGACCAATTCAAATAAAATACATAACCTACACAACCTAATATCTTCAATGCTTCACTTAATCCCCTAAATGCTACTACTATTATGTTTTGTGTTCTATCAGTATCTATTTGAAATCTAGTCATTAAGTCTCCAGTTTTATTATCTGAAAAATAACTATGACTCAATTTTTGAAGTTTTTTATACATATCATTTCTTATATTTACTGTTAGTTTCCCAGAGATATAAGCACTTAAATAATTTCTAAAATAAACAGCAACACCAAAAATTAATGACGCTCCTATTAACAAAGTAATAACTTTTATTAATTTATCCATATCTTTATTTATAAAAACATCATCCATAAGTACCTTAGTTAATTGTGCATGAATAACTGGTTGCATCCCTGCAAGTAATGATACAAGTGTATTTAACAAAAAGAGTGGTAGATATGGAATTAAATATTCCTTGGATATTCTATATATGTTACTTTCTTTATCAATTTTAATCATTTAATGTATCCCTTCTACTATAGCTCTTGCATAGTTTTCTATAATATTTTCTCCATATAGTTTGTCCCTTACTTCTTCTACTCTCTCTTCTGCCTTAATTATATTTTCATCTATTTTTTCAAGTTCTTCTATAATTCTTTCTTTATTACAATCTCTTTGAAGTAGCTCTACATAAACTTCTTTATTAAGAGTAAGATTTGGTAGAGTTATAAAAGTAGGCTTTACTATTAGTTTTACTATTAGTTCATTTATTATAGATGTCTTATATACTGCTACACCTGGCAAACCCAATATAGCTAATTCTAAAATAACTGTACCCGACGCAGCAATTGCATATTTACTTCTCTCCACAGCTTCTTCAAGGCTAATATCATAATTAATCTCCAAATTACTATAAGCACCTAAATTATCTTTTATAAGCTGGACATCTTCTTTTTTGGTTAGTTTAAGTAAGAATTTCTCCTCTCTCTTTTCTCTAACTACTTCTAACATTGGTGTTATTAAGGAAGTTATCTCTTGCTTGCGAGAGCCTGGTAGAAGAAGTATTTTTTCTCCTTTTTTTTCTCTTTTTTTATATTTTTCCATAAATGGATTCCCAAAATAATGAGCTTTTATACTATTTTCTCTATAAAATTCCTCTTCCCAAGGAAATATAACTAATATTTCATCAGCAAGTTTAACTTTGTGTATACGTTTCTTACCCCAAATCCAAACTTTAGGTGGGATATAATAACTTATTTTAATTCCCTTATCTTCACCTTTTAACTTTTCTAGTAATTTTAAGTTGAAACCACCATAATCAACTAAAATAACTCTCTCGATTTTATTTTCAACAATAAAATTATAAGTATCATCCAAAGTTTTTTTTAACATTTTTATATTTTTTAAAACTTCTACGAAACCCATAATTGCTAATTTATCTATATCTCTAAAAATCTTTATTCCTACTTTTTTTAGGTTTTTTCCACCTATTCCATATATTTGTGCATCTTTATCTAAATCAAAGATTTTACTACAAATATATGAAGCGTGCAAATCACCAGATAATTCTCCTGCTGATACAAAATACTTCATTTTGCCTCCTACTATACTTTTTTACCCACAATAAACAAGCCTTTTTCATTGGCAAATTTTATTACTTCTTCTCTTTCCAAAAAAATCATCTTCTTGGCTTCTACCACTATACCCTTCGCACCTATTTCATCCAGTTTTTTTATAGTTGACAATCCTATTGCTGGAATATCTAATCTTAAATCCTGTTTAGGTCTTGCAACTTTTACAACTATACAACCTCTTCCTGCATATTTACCTGCTCTTAATATAGTTTTATCTGTTCCTTCGATTCCTTCAAGGGCTACTATACCCTTGTCCTTTACAACTACACACTGACTAGCATCTATTTCAGTAAGTACCCTTGCCCCTTCTATGCCAATATTTATACTTACAAAATCTTCTTCACTTGGTTTTTCAATTGTATAATTTTTTTCTTCAACCATGTAATCTTCTAATAAGTAATTTTGTGCAAGAACTTTAACTCCATTAAGTTTAAGTATGCCTACAACTGCCATCAAAAGGGTCTCATCTTTTTTATTTGGGACTCTTTCCATTATCATATTATATATATGGTCTGTTTCCATCTCTCTAAATATTTCATTTTTATCCACTTTGCCTAACATTATAACTTCTTTTATTCCCTTTTCCAAGAAAAAAGAGATAAAAGCTCCTACTTGACCCATATTGAATCTTTGATAATTGGGATGCTTCTTTATCTCTTCATCTACTGTATCAAAAAGGGCAAGGGGATATGCATCTATCCCCTCTTTTTTAGCTCGTTCTAAAAAGATATGTGGAAACCTACCATTACCCGTTATCATTCCAATTCTTTTCACTATCTAGCTATCCCCCTGCTACTATTCTCTATAAAATCTAACATTAATTGAACATTTTTTTCTTTTGGATATTTTTCCTTTAAGCTATTAACAGCTTCTTCCAACCTAATCCCACTAACAAATATGGTTTTATATGCATCTTTTATTGCTTTTACTTCATCTAGGCTAAAACCTCTTCTCTTCAAACCAACTACATTAATTCCTCTAGGTCCACCTTTATGACCCTCTGCTATACAAAATGGAACTATATCTTGATTAATCGAACTTGCTCCCCCAACAAAAGCAAATTTACCTATTTTACAAAATTGATGTATAGGTGTTAATCCACCAACATAAGAGTTATCTTCCATTACTACATGACCAGCAAGGGTAGCATTATTAGCTAAGATACACCCATTACCAATAATCACATCATGTGCTACATGAACATAAGCCATTAATAAATTGTTATCTCCTATTCTAGTTTCCCATCTATCATCAGTACCCCTATGAATAGTAACAAATTCCCTAATCTTGTTGTTATTTCCTATGATAGTTTTTGTTCTTTCACCATTATATTTTAAATCTTGAGACTCTTTACCAATAGAAGCAAATGAAAATATTTTATTTCCTTCTCCTATTTCAGTAATTCCTTCTATAACTACGTGTGAGTCTACAAAAGTACCTCTTCCTATTTTCACTTCTGGTCCAATAACGCTATAAGCTCCTATTGTTACATCTTCTGCAATCTCTGCTCCATCTGCAATAATAGCAGTTTCATGTATATTTTTCACTTATGTTCCTCCCAACAATTGCTATTGTATCTCCTGAATACCTTTAGCTTTAATAATCTCTTTGACAAAATCATTGTGGACAGCATGTCCAGCTTTAACTGCTAATATGTGTCCTCTTATAGGTCTATTCAATACCTTTAAATCACCTATAAGATCAAGTATTTTATGTCTAACAAATTCATCCTCATACCTTAGCCCTCCCGGATTCAGCACACCATCTTTTTGAATTAATATGCCATTATCAAGTGTTGCTCCAAGGGCAAGGTTGTTAGCCTTTAAAAAAGCTATTTCATGATCAAATCCAAATGTTCTTGCTTTAGCTATTTCAGCTTTATAACTATCCAAATTAACTTCTACTTCTAACATTTGTGATTTTAAAAATGAATGATTAAAATTTATTGCATAAGTTATTTTATATCCTTCATAAGGTAGTCCTATTACATATTTGTCTCCTTTAGACACATAAATAGGCTCTGTAATAACTATTTCTTCTACTTCTTCTTCATATTCATGAATATGGTTTTCTATCATTTCTATAAATACTCTTGCACTTCCATCTATAATTGGCATTTCATTCCCATCAACTTCTACATACAAATCAGTTATTCCAAGGGCATATAGTGCCGACATAAAATGTTCAATAGTGTATATAGTTGCTCCATATTCATTTCTAAGGTTTGTCCCTCTTGTAAGTTCAAATATGTTTTCCATAGCAATATATATCATATTTTTCCCTTCTTCAAGGTCTACTCTTTTAAATACGATACCAGTATTTACTGGAGCTGGTTTTAACCTCAGGATAATGTCTTCACCTTTATGTATTCCGACACCTTTATATTTAACTTCCTCCGTTATTGTCCTTCTCTTCATATTATGTCCTCTCTACTCAAACTTTACTTAGGAACTTTTCAGCAATCATCAAAGGTATTTTTTTCTCTCCTTCTCTAAATTTGATTACTATTCTTTTTTCACCTTCTATGTCTTTAACTAATCCTTGCCCAAATTTTTTATGAACTACTTTATCTCCTACTTTAAATGGACTTTTCACTTCTACTTTTTTCCTAAATGGATTAAAATTCTCTATTTTAGCTTTTTTAAGCTCTTTCTTTTCTTCTAGTTTCTTATATCCTTCTATCAATTCACTTGGTATCTCTTCTAAAAATTTTGATACTGGTCTCATATAGCTTGTTTGACCATAAACTGTTCTTTCCATAGCATGGGTCAAATGAAGTTCTCTTTCTGCCCTTGTAATAGCCACATAACAAAGCCTTCTTTCTTCTTCTAGCCCTTTTTCATCTATATCAGTAGCAAAACCAGGAAAAATTTCATGTTCCATTCCAGTTAAAAAAACTACAGGAAATTCTAAACCTTTTGAATTATGAATAGTCATAAGTTTTACATAGTCTCTTTCTTCATCAAGTGTATCAGTAGCACTTAATAGAGAGGTTGTTTCTAAATATTCCCCTAGCGAAAGGTGGTCTGACTGTTCTTCCATTTCATATATGGAATTTTTAAGCTCATTTATATTTTCTTTTCTTCCTTCTTCGTCTTCACCAAGACTTTCAACATATTTATTCTCTCTCATTAACTGATCAAAAACTTCTGTAACTGTCCCTATACTAGCTAGTTCAATTAATTTTTCAAATAATTCTCCTAAGCCTTTCATTCCTTCTCTTGCTACTTTAGTCAATTTATCTATATTATCGGCAAGCTTTAGCCCTTCCACAAGGGTTATTTCTTTCTCTTCAGAAAAACGAACAAGTTTTTCTACACTTTTATCACCAATTTTTCTATTAGGTACATTAATAATCCTAGTTAAACTTAATGAATCCTTTGGATTATTTATTACATTAAGATAAGCAATAATATCTTTTATTTCTTTCCTCTGATAAAATTGCATTCCTCCAAAAACTTTATATGGAATATTAAAACGCATTAAAGCTTCTTCAAAAGCTCTACTTTGTGCATTTGTCCTATACAAAACAGTATAATCACTATACTTTTTACCAGCTTTTTGCCCTTCTACAACTTTTTGCACAACGTAAAAAGCTTCTTCTATGGCATTAGGTGCCGTGTACACTTTAATCTTTTCTCCACCTTCTTTGCTGGTCCACAACTTTTTCCCTCTAGAACTTTTATTTTCTTTAATTACTTCATTGGCAGCTTTAAGTATCACATTAGTACTTCTATAATTTTGTTCTAATTTAACTACTTTTGCCTCTTTATAATCTTTTTCAAAATCAAGTATATTCTGAATATCTGCTCCTCTAAAGCCATATATGCTCTGATCTTCATCTCCAACAACACATATATTTTTATATTTATTTGCTATTTTTTTTATTATTTGATACTGAATATTATTTGTATCTTGGTACTCATCTACCATTACATATCTATATCTATCTTGTACCCTCTCCAAAATTTCAGGCAAATTAAGCAACTCATTTGTATTTATAAGTAAATCCGAAAAATCCATTGAGTTATTTTTTTTCAATTCTTCTGCGTATCTTTTGTATACTTCTACAATTACTTTATAGTTTTGCAAAAATGCAGGTACTGTTTTTTCGTATTCTTCTGGACTAATTCCGTCTTCCTTTAACTTTGAAATAAGTCCTACTATTTTTTTAGGTGTTTGATCTGTCTTTGCTCCCAAAGATTTTAATATCTTTTTTACTAGCCTAACTTGATCATCATTATCATATATATTAAAGTTACTATCATAACCTAGTTGTGTTGCGTACATCCTAAGCATTCTTACACCAAAAGAGTGAAATGTAGACAATACTACCTTGTTGGCATCTTCACCTATAAGCTCTCCTACTCTTTCTCTCATTTCTGCCGCTGCTTTATTTGTAAAAGTAACAGCAAGAATATGATAGGGTGAAATACCCTTTTCCTTTATCATATGGGCTATTCTATAAGTTACTGTTCTTGTTTTTCCGCTTCCTGCCCCTGCTAATATCAAAAGTGGACCTTCAATCACTTTTGCCGCACCTTGCTGAGCAGTATTCAAACTATTTAAAATACTCATCCTTACCTCACTTTTTTAGTCATTATATCATATACACTAAGCTTTTTCAAGAATCTAGCTTATTAAAGGGTCTATATGGATAATAACATCACATATTTCTTCATAATCAGCTAAGATACTATATTTTAGGTCATCTGATAATCTGTGTGCTTCATCTACAGTCATATTTTTATCTACTCTTACATGGAAGCTAATAAAAATTTTATTTCCTGAATAAGTAAGTATTATATCATGAGTATCATAAATCTCTTCAAAAGAATTTGAATAAACTCTCAAGTTTCTAACTAATTCCATATCTTGTGTATCAAGTATTTTATTTGATGTTTCAAGTATTATTGAAAATCCCTCTTTAGCTATAAATAAAGAAACTACCAAACCAGCAATGGGATCAAAAACAGGATGAACAAAAATAGCAAGTGTTACTCCCACTAATACTCCAATAGTTGATATAACATCTGATTTATGCTCTTTTGCATCTGCTATTATAGCATCATTATTAAGCCTTTTTCCCATTTTATATTTATATAGGTACAAAATGTATTTAATAACTATAGACAAGAAAGCTACTAAGATAGCCAAAACTCCTGGACCTTCTACACCTTCTATATTCCTAATTCCATCTATACTTTTCCCTATCATTTCAAAGGCTGTAACAACCAACAATACTCCCACAATAGTTCCAGCAATACTTTCTATCCTTCCATGACCATGTGGATGATCTTCATCAGCAGGTTTACTACTCATATAAAGACTAGCAAGTATCACTATAGAACCTGCAACGTCAGATATAGAATGTACACCATCTGCAACTAAAGCTTTAGAATTAAAGATAAATCCAAATAATATTTTGAAAACTGCCAAAATTACATTTACAACTATAGAAACTATAGTACCAAAAGTCCCCTCTTTTCTTCTATTTTCATCTTCCATTAATCTATCCAAAATCATAATATCATTATTTACCCTAAAGTGATTTTTATAGAAAAACCCCATGTTCTCTTCTAAATGATTTAAATATAATTTATCTTTACCCTTTCTGGTAATATAATAAGTTATTTGATTAATAAGCTTAGTTCCATTTGATTTAAATCTTTCCTCTTCCTTTACAAATATATCTTCTAAATAATACTTATCATCTACTATATTTATAGTACCATAAGCTAGCAATTGATTTTCCACTCTAAGTAGAAAATATTCATACCCTTCTACTACTTTAAAGTCCTTATTTATACCTTTTATTTCTTCTTCAAATTTTATTATTTTATCACTAGTATATTTTCTATACATTTTCTCTCCTAACTACAGTTATTCTCCTATTATTCTAACATAATCTAAAGGATTTTTCACCAAATTACTATATTTTGTAAATATTATTTTATTTTTAAAATCTAAATATATACTTATTATATTTATAACTTCATATATCTAATTTCACTTTGTATTTAACTTAAATTTATACTTAGAATAGCAAAATACCTCTTTTCATCTCAATATAACCCTTACATAATTAATTTTATTAAATTGACTTAATTTTAATTTTTTTATAATTATAAAAAAAAAGGGGGGTACCCCTCTAAAGTCCCATTATCCCTTGTATCTCTACTAAACTCTTGCCAGTTTTTGTTGCTATTTCTTTAATCGATAATCCTTGTTTATAAAGTTTTACTATTTCATCTTTATTAAGAGATTTTTTGGTAACTTTAACATTAGGCTTTCCACCCACTTCAATTTGTGAACTTTTATCTATAGTATTTTCCAATATTCGTGCTATAGTCTGCCCTTCTTTAATTTTACTTTCAACCAAAGTTCCTGCTCGATTAATATCTTTTACTTTATTATCTAATTCACTTAATTTTTCTTCAGAAATTTCCTTAAATTCTCTAGTTAATTTACCAACTTCTCTTTTAAGATTTCTTATTTCATCTTCATAACTTTCAAATTTTTCAAGATATTCTTCATTTTTTTTACCATTTAGTACAATTGTTGCTAATGATCCTAAAACTATAGCTATTCCAATAATAACAGTTAATAAAGGCATTTTTCCCCTCCTACAAAAAATAAAAAGAGTCATACACCGACTCTCGAAATATGTAAACTGCAGGACTATCTAAAGTTCAACTCAAATAAAGCTACCCCAACACACCCGAAGAATTTTGGCTTAGTGCTGCTTCCTTCCAGATCTGACACGGTTCACCAACTCAACGCCGATTAGGACTTTATTATCAACATCAAACTTTAGGATCCATAAGTTAACATAATCCTCAAGCCGGAATTCACTTCTACTTAAGCGGGTTGTAGATTACAGGGCACCGCTACCTCCCCAGCTAGTATGACAGAAATGATTATAATATATTTAAAAACTTATGTCAATAGTTTTTTATAAAGTAAACTCTTAAAATACTTGTCAAATCTAATTTTTCTACTATTAACTATTGATTTTACTTATATCAATCTAAATACCAAAAATTGTTCCAATTAAATTAAAGTATACAATAAGTGATAATACATCTATAAGTGTAGTTATTAATGGATTAGCCATTAATGCTGGATCTAACTTTACAGATTTTACTGCTATTGGTAGTAAACCACCTACTGTTTTTGACATTACTATAGTAAACATTAAAGTTAAAGAAACTAAAACAGATATTTTAAATTTTTCTGGTTCGTTAACAAGAGCAATCTCCAAATAATATAACCTAAAAAAATTTATAAGAGCTAAACAAAATCCCACTAAAAATCCCACTCTCATTTCCTTCCAAACTACCTTCAAAAGATCTTTTAACTTAATTTCACCCAAAGATAAAGCTCTTATAACAAGTGTTGAAGTTTGAGCACCAGCATTACCTGATGTTCCCGTAAGTAATGGAATAAAACTACTTAATACTGTCATAGTTGCAAGGGCATCTTGATATCTACTTATTATAGCCGACGTTAATGAAGCTGATATCATAAGTATTGCTAACCATGGTATACGTTTTTTCGCCATTTCTATAACATCTGTATCAGTATAACTTTCATCCATTGGATTAACGGCTGCCATCATATGGATATCTTCTGTTGTTTCTTCTTCGATTACATCAACTATATCATCAATAGTTATGATTCCAGTTAATCTCTCTTCATAATCTATTACTGGCATAGTAATCAAGTCATATTTTTTAAATTTATCAGCAATTTGCTCTTGATCATCACCTGTATAAACTGTTATTAAATCTTCATAACTAGCAATATCTTTTAAAAGTTCTGTCTCTTCTGCTAATATTAAAGTTCTTAGAGATACTAACCCTTTAAGTTTTTTTTGAGTATCTGTTAAATAACATGTATATATAGTTTGTTTGTCTTTTCCTACAGCTTTTATATGACTCATCGCCTCTTTTACAGTCATATGTTCCTTTAAAGAAACATATTCTATAGTCATAAGGCTTCCAGCACTATCTTCTTCATACTTCAAAAATTGATTAATTAATTTCCTGTTTTCCTTTGAAGAGTTTTCCAATATTCTCTTTACAATTAGTGCTGGCATCTCTTCTATCAAATCAATTACATCGTCAAAATATAGTTCTTCTATTAACTCGCTCAGTTCTACGTCATTGAATTTTTTTATTAGATTCTCTTGATCTTCTGAATCCAAATAGGAGAATACATCAACTGCTAAGTCCTTTGGTAACATTCTATAAACCAAAAAGGCATCTTTCAAATTCAACTCTGTTAAAAACTCACTAATATTAACCGAATTAAGTTTAAGAACTTCTTCCCTAACTTCTGCAACTTGCTTATTTTCTAGGAGTTTTATTAGTTCTTCTCTAGTCATTCTCTTTACCTCCCAAACATCTATCTCTTGCCACCTTCCAAATTTAATACATTTGATTATATCACAAGTTACACTAGACGTAAAGCTACTCAACTCATAAATAAAGATATATTAACTAAAAGTTAAAAAAATTTATCTTTTAACCTATTCAATTCTTCCTTTCCTTTTTTCTCCAACTTTTTCCTTTCTTTTTCTATCTCTTCTTTCGCTTTTTCCTCCACCTCTTTCTTCTTTTCCTCTTCTACCCTTTTCCATACTTCTTTACTTATATGTTCCAATTCTTCTATGTTTTTTGCTTTATTCATCGATTCATATTCGATAGGTAGTATTTCTATTCCTATTTTTCTACTTTCTATTTTTAATTTATCTATAATTTTATTCTTTTCTTCGAGAAATTTTTCATTCAAAATTCTCTCAATTTCACCCTTTACAAACCCTTCTTGAGATTTTATCAACTTTTCTAAACTTTCAAGATTTTCTAAATTTTTAATTGCATGTAATAATTCTTCATCGATTACTACTCCTAACTTTTCCCCTTCTTCTTTTATTTTAAAAGCAACTTTATCTTTATATCTATCCATTTCTTCCTTTGCTTTTTCTTCTACTTTTTCTTTTAATCTTTCAATTTCCCTTCCTAACATATCTTCTATAGCATTCAAAAGTTCTTTATCTATATTTGACCAAAAATTAAACTCTCTTTTACCTTCAGTGAAATTAATTTTTGTTTCTATCCTTCCTTCATCTATTTTTTTAGATAAATCCCTTAAAACTTCTCGATACCTTTCTTTAGTAAATATTTCTTCTTCTATTAAGTCAAATTTTCTCAATAATATATTACTTTCTCCAAAAATTCTTCCTTTTTCAACTATATAATTCCCATCTACCCTTACACTTTCACTATTTACATATTTGCTTTTAAACTTTATATTATCCCAGTAAAATTCTATTTGATTTTTGTTGAGTTTTTCCCTATTATCATAGATATAATTTATACTTGCCTTATTTTTTTGATTCAAAAATATTTCAAATGGTTTTTTTGATAATTGTTGATTGCTACTTATATCTTTTATTCCCCCACTAAATATACCTAAATGATTCTCAAAAGTTAAGCTAATATTTTTTATCCAAATTTTAGGCAAGTGTGGCATCTTATCCTTTTTTACCTTTTTCACCTTTTCTTCTTTTTGTAATATAGTTATCTTTTTATATTGTTCAAAGGCATACACTACATATTTAGTCAGATTTTCACCTAAAAGTTGTATACTTAGACCAACTAAGGTTTTACTATCGAGATTAACTATATTTTTTATCTTATCGTAATCATTATTTGCTGCTTCCAAAAACTCATCTTTTAATTTATCCAAGTTTTTTATCTCTTCTTCTACTTCTAATTTATCATTTTTTACTTTTTCAACTATAATTTTAGATTGATTTAACAAATTCTTAATTTCATCTACTTTTTTTTCTAATATTTCTTTCTCTCTCTTTAGTCCCTCTATATCTTTTATATTTTTTATCTTTTCAAAATCATAATTTATGTTTTTTGCTTTTTCCTCAATATTCTTAAGCTCTTCTTTATATGTATTATTTTCTACTTTATCTTGCCAATATTTACTCCTTTCTTCCAAATACTCCTTACTCTCTAGATATTCTTTCTCTAATTCCAACTGAAGTAAAGAAACTACTTCTTTTACTTTATCTTCATTATTAGCTCCTTCCAAATTTATAAGGGCTATTTTATTCTTTTCTTCTTCAATCTTATCATTAACATATTTTTTTACTTCTTCTACTAACTTATTTTCCTCTTTTTTCCCTTCTTCTTCTACTTTATCTTTTTTCAACCAATTATCTGGTAATTTCCCACTTTCTTTTCTTTCTGTCTCTTCTCTAACTAAACCAATGCTCATATCTTCTATAAGTATTTTTTTTGCAAATAATGGTTTTATACTTATATCAAAATTTATGTTCTCCATTTCTATTAGATTTTTTTCATAATCCCCTCTATTTCCCACTTCTACTTTTTCTATATATATATCTGCCGAGAGAAATTTATTCTTAAATCCTCTTATATCTACTTTTGCTCCATTTGCAATACTTAATTGTTTTTCAAGTATTTTTGTTGCTATAATATTTCTAGCTAAATAAACTGATACTACTAGTACTATCAAAACCAACAAAAAAACTACTATTCTCTTAATTATCTTCATCTTCCTCCCCTTATACAAACTTTTTAAATCTTACTTTAAATCTATCCTTTTTTGTCTGTCCTCTAATACCTTCTAAATAAAACTTACCTATTTTCCTAATAGCTATTATTTCTCCCTCTTTTACTTCATAACTTTTACTTTCTCTTATTAAATAGTCTATACTAACTTCTTTTTTTTCTATCTTATTTACAGCCTCATTTCTAGATACCCTAGCTAATGTTGCCACAACAGCATCTAAACGAAGTGACGATAATATTTCATCTCTTTCATCAAATTTATGCTTTGGTAGATTTTCTCCCTCCCCTATAACTTCTACCTCAAGTGGATTCCTTCCTGCTTTAACAAGTTCTCTTTCCAACAAATTCAAAATAATTTTATTTGTTACAAAATAACAAGATTTTTCATCAAGAACCAAATCACTTATCATCTCTCTTTTTATTCCAAGAGCCATTATTGAACCCAAATAATCTTTATGTTCTAATTTTTTAAAATTAGACCTATTTATAACTTTAACTATTCTTCGCTCCATTTCCATTTCAAAATAATCTTCATTTAAAGGAATAAAACTAATTTCTCTTCTTTCTCCAAATTCAAAATAACCCTCCACTTCTACTCTAACTCCTAATTTATCTCTCAAATTATATATACTCTTCCATATTATCGGTGGATAAAACTCTTCAGTTGTCACCTTCATTCCTGTATCTAGAGATAACCTATATTTATCATATATATTTCCCAAAAGATTTTTGTCTTCTATTCCAAATGTATTTACAAATTCTTTTTTATTCATAATTAAAAGTTATACAATATATAACTTTTCCCCTTTCTATATTAATTTCACCCTAAAAATCTATTTTTTTTAAGGATTATTTCTATTTTACCTTGTAAATTTAGATTTTTTTATATATTATATCTTTAATCACCTTCATCTTCTTTAAACAAAATGAATATATTGTCAAATATTAATTTCACACATCTAAAGAATTGACATCATTTATTTTTAAATAATTTTATATTACCTCTATTGTGATTTTACCCTTTAAAAATAAGAAAGTAAAGAAAAATATGGAGTAGCCAAACACTACTAAATATTTTATCAAAAAAATATATATATTTATATATAATTTAAAGCAAGCCTTTTCAGGTATTTTCTACTTTTCTCCTCTATTCTTTAAATACTTTTAGATTATTTTCTTGAAATATATATATTTTTTATTTATAATACAATTTGAAGAAGCAAATAAATTTGAAGAAGTAAATAAATTTGAATATTTTATTCTGTTATTTTCCTAATTTCTATGATAGAATAAGGAGCATTAGTGTGGAGGTGTTAATATTCTTTATTTATTAGCAATGCTTATAGGAGCAATAATTTCTATCCCTATAGGTCCTCTTGGTCTTTTGTGTGTACAAAGATCATTAAGGTCGGGATTTTCGAAAGGTTTTTTTTCTGGTATAGGTGCAGCTTTATCGGATTTTACCTATGGGTTTATTGTTCTATTTACATTTGATTATATAGATAGCATATTCCATAGAGAAGCTATGGTAGTTAATCTAGTATTAGCCATAATCTTTTTAATACTAGGATTTAAATTATTAAAAAGTAGAGATTTAGAACTACAAGATGAGTTTTTCCATCCTATGTTATCAGCTTATTTTATAGGCTTATCAAATATGGGAACTACTATTATTTTTTTAGGCATTTATACCTATTTCCCAACAGATATGGGTTTGGAAAATTTCAAATTTAGTATACAAATATTATTCTCAATCTTTTTAGGTGCATGTGTATTTTGGTTTATAGTATGTAACCTAATTAGTAAATGGAGAAATAATTTCAAGTTACATCATTTTGTCATGTTAGACAAGGTTATTGGAGGAATTATTATCCTCTTTGGGTCTTTTAATCTAATAAAGTTTTTATTTGAAGTTACAAGGAGTAGAATATGAAAGAAAAACACATGGAAAAAAAGAAGATAGAAAAAAAATATTTAGTTCCTAATGCAATAACTATTGCAAACCTATTCTTGGGGTACATTAGTATTATTATGACAATTAACAAAGAATACACAAGTGCCGCTTGGTTAATCGTAATTGCTATGATAGCTGACGCTCTTGATGGAAAGACTGCAAGAAAATTAAATGCATTTAGTGAGTTTGGAAAGGAGCTTGACTCCTTCTGTGATGCGATAAGTTTTGGTATAGCACCTAGTTTGTTAGTATATTCAATCCTTATTAATTTACATACAAGAAGTAAAGAGATAGCTCTTGCAACTGCATTTATATTTGCACTTTGTGGTGTTCTTAGATTAGTAAAATTTAATATAGTAACTGAAGCTTCTGATGAAAAATCAGATTTTAGTGGTATGCCTATACCTAATGCAGCAGGTTTAGTTGTTTCTTACTATATCTTTTCAACATCAGTTTTTGGAAAGTTGATATGTTTAGACGCCTTTTTAGCTGTTGCTTTAATTAGTTCTTTTCTTATGGTTAGTACTATACCATTTAGATTACCAGAAAAGATATTCTTCTTTATCCCTAAAAAGCTAAAGGTTCCATTTGTAGCTATTATTTTTATCTTTGTAAAATATACAATGTTCCCAGTGCTGACATTTTATTCTTTAACTAATTTATTTATAGCACTTAACAAAAAGTTTTTAAATATCAAACATTAAAAAAACCCAGTATTCCTTAACGGAGCTGGGAACTTTTTTTATTTTACCACATAACTTTCCAAATATCTCCTCCACTCATCATAAATCTCTCTTTCACTTTTATTAAAAATTTCTTCATAACTTTTTCCTTCAACTAACTTCTTTACAGACTTCCAATTATATAAATTATTTATATATTTTATATAAAGATATGAATATTCATATCCTCCATTGGCAAATTTTATTTGATTTTCTGATTTAGTAAATTCAAAAGTTGGTATCTTATTATTATTAACTGTGTATACTAAGTCATGAGATTGCTTAGCTAAAAACTGAGCTACTCCATTATCTAAAAAATATGATAATTTATTGTTAATTGAGTAGTTAACACTGTGAACTACCTCATGCATAGACACCTCCAGTATGTCACTAGATTTTTCTTTTGTAACTGGATTAACCGAATTAGGAGATACAACTAAAACTTTAACACCCTTGTTATCTACCTTGTACCAATAGCCATTTATTTTTTTTATTACAATAAGAGAAATTAAACCATATTTTCTCATATAAAATCTACTTCTATTTTTATAAATATACACATCAATTTTTTTCTTATTTTCAAATTCTAAATTTTTAAGAACACCTTCTAGTTCTCTTTCTAAATACTTTAAAACTTCACCCCCTCCTGATAAGTCATCCTCATCATAATAAACTTTAATATAATCTCCTTCAATACTTTTCATTCCAAAATTTCTTAATATGACTATTGGTAAACTTTGGACTACTACAATAATAAGTAAGCCCACTAATAATATCTTTGTTAGTTTAAATATTTTTTCTTCAGGCCTCTTAAATTTTTTCATTTAAACCTTCCTCTTATACAATACAGCATTGTACTATCTTTCTCACTCTAAAAAAATAACAAAATATTTTATTTTTTATTATTAATTGATAGTTATATTTGCTAAATTGTGGTGAAAGAATTATCCAAAGTAGATATGCAGTTAAAACTTCTTAACCTAGGAGATAATATGAAAAAGTTAAAAAACTTCCTAAGATATACAATGAAAAAAGGGACAATTATTCAATCATCCCAATTTATACATATCTTTTCAGTGGTTATTCCCAAAAAGAAAACTTTGATTTTTACTTTTTGGACATGTCTCTCTATTAATACAATTTTATTATTAAATTCTAATATTAAATGCCAATGAATGAAGTCTTTCTTCCTTCATACCTAAGTGTGGTCCAAGTTCTCTTGTATAATTAGCATATTCTATACTTAAAAAACTAAATATTTCTGTTCCAAATCCAAATGAAAGATATCCTTGATTTAAACCAACTCTTAAATCAAAATCAAATATAGCACTATCTAACAACTTAGTTTCAGTACCTAAATGGACTTTCTTCCAAAAGTTATTATTTTTTTGTCCATCTCCATCTAAATCTGCACTAAATATATTCTTTAGCTCAGCTGTCCAAAATATATTTTTGTTAAACCAATTACCATCTCTCTCATAATCATGATATTTATTACTAATTGCTATGCTCACATTAGTTCCTAATTTGTCTGATCTAGAAATTCTATTTCCATTATCATCTTCACTTTCTATACTTATTGAACTTATCAAATCATTTATTGTTAACGCATAGTTTAAATAATCAGTTTTCCATACAGTACCCAAATTAAAAGCATAACCACTATACGATTCTAATTTCAATACAGAATCATTATTTGCATTGTTACTTGTCATATTTGATAAATCACTTGCAGTATATGTCCCTTTAACACCTGCTCCTATTAAATATCTCCCAGATAAACCAACTACAAATTGATTTTTAGTCCCAAAATCAAAAGCAAAACCTATTGGAATTTCTGTATTAGCTTGCAAATCTACCTTTACAGTAGGTGAACTTGGATTATCAACTAAAGTAACATTATTAATATTAATAGTATTAAAAACTCCAACACCAAAATTATGTTTTACAAAACTAATAATACTTGCTACTTCTATAGCTAATTTTTCATTCCCTATTTTGTGCTTTTCATTATTGTAACTTTTACCATCAATAACTACTGTCCTTCCGTCTAAATATGCTTGTAATAATTCTATTATTTTAGTTTCTTTTTGCAAACTATCTATTTCCTCTAACATACTAGTATATGACTCATATAAATCAAGTGTGTTATTTCCTACGCTAAATTCAGCACCGAGTAAATTTAATTCAAATTTATCTATAAAATTAAGCATTGCTGGATTTGATAATAAAGCTTCATCTGATGCTTCAGACAAAATTGTTGTACCACCCATTGCTCTTGATTTCAAGCTTTGATATCTAGCTTGAGATGTAGTAGCATATACTTGTCCTACAAGTAACAAACTGGTTATTCCCATTAATAACTTTTTCATTATTCCCTCCTAATTTAGCCCTACTGCATCTATAAATGCAGTAAATTCAATTTCATTTCCAAATGGTTTAATTGTAGTTAGTATAGCCTTTGCATCACTTTGGACTTTATCTATATCTTCTTTACTTACTACATTTGTATTAGTAGCAATTATTGTCAGCATATCTAAAGATAATTCTATATTGCTCTTAAATGTTGAGACATTTTCATTCCAAGTTGCTGAATGTTTATCTTGGAAATCATTCCAAGTTAATTTTGTATAATTATCATTTTCAAATGTTGATGTTAATTCTAAAGCACTATTAATTGTTCCTATTGTTATTGCTAATGCTCCACTTAAATAATCTTGTTCAAAAGTATTTTTTAAAGCCAAATAAGCTGTATTATCTACTGGTAAAGCCATTACATAGGCCTTTACAGCCAAAGATAGTTGTTCTGTATTTACATCAGGTGGAATAATATCTTTAATTTGCAGTTCTTTTTGACCTGTATTTGCTCCAACTTGATTAAATGATGTTGTATTATTTGTTATTTCAGTTAATATGTCACTCAATTTAACATTTGACAACCCTAATCTTGCTTCTGCTTCTAAAGTTTTTAAATTGATATAATCTTGTACTACTGGATCCTTATAGTTAGCCACAAGATAAGATTGAATATTACTTTGATTTTCTATTATTTTCAAATCAGGACTATTATTAATAATATCTTTTACTATAGTTACAACTCCACCATAATCACCTGAATTCATCTTTTCAGTAATTTCAAATTCTTTTACATCTCTACTTCCACTTTTTTTATCTAATTTCTCAAACACATTACACGCTGATAATACTGTTAGAGCCAATAGAATAACTAAAAAGTTAATCTTTTTCATTTTTTTCCCTCCCATATAGTCTTCGTTACTAAGATAACACTTTTTTTTTAAAAAACCTAATTTTTTTTAATTTTATTAAAAAAAAATAATTTAAATTTAAGTATAATATTTTAATGTCAAAATATTAGCTATTAAGTATATTAACAATACTTTCATCATTATCAATTGGCACTTGTCTTATCAGCAAAATATATACCTTTGACCAATTAATATCTTCATTTTTTAATAATTCATAAAATCTTCTTGGCTTTTTTTGAACCCTAAATACAATTATCATATCTAATTATTTCTTCATTTCCTTTCTTATCAAAGAAGTTTACCATTTTTTCTACACCTCTCCACATGTATTCTACTCCATCTTGAGGCGGAAACAAAACCAAATTTCTTCTTATATAATCATCGGTCATCTACCTCAATGACTTAAAAACTTTTACCCTTTTTTTCCCAATACTTTCAAGAAAAAAATTAATTAGAACTTGCATAATAATTAAGATTAACTAACTATAACATATGGTTTTGTATTATATCCCTTCTTATTCCAGCACCTCTTTCTAAACCCTTTATATAGATTTTGTAGGAAAGAATATCACAGTTTCTGCAATTTATTTAAGAATTCATCCTCTTTTTAATTATAATATAATTATATTGGAATATATAAAATAAATTAATTAATACTTGAACTTTTCATAATATTGGTGTAGTATTATACTATCAGAAAAAATGGGAGGTAATGTATGAAAAGTCATGAGATAGATTATGAAATCTTTGGAAATGATATGCAAGTAGTAGAGATAGAGTTAGACCGTGGAGAAAAGTGTATTGCAGAAGCAGGTGCTATGAGCTGGATGGATGATGGTATCTCTTTTGAAGCTAAAGCTGGTGATGGAACTGAGAAAAAGAAAGGTGCTATGGGAAAACTGTTAGGAATGGGGAAAAGATTAGTTACAGGTGAATCTTTATTTATAACTCATTTTACAAATATGGTTAATGGAAAAAAAAGAGTAGCTTTTAGTGCTCCTTATCCTGGTAAAATTTATCCTATTGATTTAGGTTCTTTAGGTGGAGAGATTATTTGTCAAAAAGATGCTTTTTTATGTGCTGCATATGGTACAAAAGTTGATATTACCTTCAATAAAAAATTTGGTGTAGGATTATTTGGCGGTGAAGGTTTTATTATGCAAAAACTTAGTGGTGACGGTATAGCTTTTATACATGCAGGAGGAACTATTGTAGAAAAGAAATTATATGGTGAAACTTTAAAAGTTGATACAGGTTGCTTAGTTGGTTATACAGGAAATATTCAATTTGATATAGAATCTATTAAAGATTTCAAATCTGCAGTTTTCGGTGGTGAAGGTTTATTCTTAGCTACTGTAAAGGGTACTGGAACTGTATATCTTCAAAGTCTACCATTCTCTAGATTGGCTGACAGAATCATTAGCCATGCTCCAAGTGCTGGTGGAAGTGGTAAAGGAGAAGGATCATTACTTGGAGGAGTTATTGGTGGAATATTAAATGGAGACTAATAAACTATCTATATGTTATAACAACCTATATTATAAATAATCTAGGTATAACTTGCATACTTTAGTTATAGAAACTTTATACAACTTTAAACCAAAGGATACCTTCTTCTAAAACTAACCTAAGTAAAATAAATTTTCTTTAATTCAACTATTAAAATACTCTTCATACTACACAAGGGTATCTTTTGGAATAAAGTAATAAAGACTCTAACTAGTTCTTTGTTTTTATCTTCTAATTATTAACCTCTAAAGGATTTTATTTAAATATTACAAAAAATTTAACAAGATTCCCTTTGTTTAATAATCTTAAGAGCTTGTTACATTATAATTGCACTAAAAACTTTTAAATTCGTTCAAAGGGTAAAATAGAATTAAAACTTTACCAAACTAATAATAAGCCACTTAAAATACTAGTTTTAAAAAAACTTATAAGGTATCTTGGAATGAGAGGTGTAATTATTAGATTTAATTTGATAATGTAGATTACAAAAATTGAAAGGGGACTATCACATGAGAAAAAGAAATACAAGTATTGGAAGCGATGCTATGGAAAAAAGAAAAAAAACAAATAGAAAAATAATAAAATTTTTTATGAGTATAGTATTTATTTTTTTATTTATGTTAGTATTTTTGGGAAAATCAGCTGAGAATGTGAACAAAGACCCACTAAACATAGGAAAAAATGGAATAAAGTCTCTCATAAATAAGGAAGTTCCATATGATAAATGGAGTGATTGGGGTTATCCAGAAACTTTGGAGGGTACTAATAATCAATATTGGATAGTTTATCTCGAAAAAGCTAATATCTCTTTTGTATCTGAAAAAAAGTCGGATAAAGTATTATTTGCAGGTTTTTATAAAGATTCTGCAATAGAATATTTTGATAATCTGATGAAAAAAAGAACTAAATTATTAGAAAAACAATTTTCAAAACGGGATGGTTCTCATACTAATTTGACAAAATTATTGAAGAACAATTTACATAACCCTGACAGCTATGAACATGTAGAAACTTTATATAAGGATGAAGGAGAATATATTATAGTTCAGACAAGGTATAGAGCAAAAAATGTTCTTGGAGGAAAGGTTTTGGGAAAAGTAAAAATAAAAGCTTCATTAACAGGGGAGATTTTAGAAATTCTCGAACAATAATAATCAAAATGAAAAGATTATGATATAAAGTTTTTTTAAGCTAAAAATATCTTTAAATATCTTAAAAGTAATAAAAAAATTACTTCTGTATTAATTAAGGCTATCAAGTAATTATAGTTAAAAAACGACAGAAATAATATTTTTCAGAACAAAATTCACCATTTTGAATATAACTTTTAAATTAAATGGAAGAGGAAGGGATTTTATTAAAATCTCTTCCTAATAAACCTTATATTAAATCTTTGTCTTTTATATTTCCCATTTTTTTTATCAAACTTACACAATCATCATAATTTTTTTTAATTTTTGATATACCTTATAATTTCACTATAAATCTAGTAGAAAAAACATGTCACTAGTAAAACTACCATATCTCTGTAACTTAGTTTTATTGTTTATTTAAAAAAATTTAGTCACTACTAACCTTTTTAAAGTATATCTACTATTTCTATATTTCTTTCTTTACTTATATCTAAAAAATTTTTACCTTTAATTTTTATTAATGGTTTAGTAATTTCATATGTATTCAAGCTTACAATTTCACCTTTAATCCCATTATTTAAAAGTACCTCTGCTCCAATAAAGTATTCGCTGAATTTTTTAATGAACAAAAAAGTTATTTTACTATCTAATTTCCCAAAAAATTCATTTTGAAACATTTCAATTACCTTAAAGGGACTTACACGACCTTTATATACTCTCTCACTAGTCATTGCATCAAATATATCTGCTACCGTTATTATTTTAGAATATAGAGGAATCTTATCTCCTGTCAAACCAAGAGGGTATCCTCCACCATCTTCTTTTTCATGATGAAATATGACGGCCTTTAATACCTCTTCATCTATCCCTCCATTTGCCTTTAATATTTTATAAGTATAAATAACGTGTTTTTTCATTTCCTCAAATTCTTCTACTGTCAACTCACCATTTTTATATAATATATCAGGATTAACTTTTAGTTTTCCTATATCGTGTAGTATCCCTGCTTTTATAAGTATTTCCAATTCTTTTTTCTCTAAACCCAGCCAAGTTCCTATAATATATGATAAAACTCCTACATTGAGACTATGAACATACAAATACCTATCTGCATTTTTTATAGAAACTAATTCTTCTAACAAATCCATATTTACTCTTATATTATTCTTTATTTCTTCTGTTCTTTTATACAACTCTTCTTGACAACGTTTGTCTTTTGGGTTATTAGCAATGATTACAAGAGTAGATTCCACTGCCTTTTCAAGTTCCTTTAATTTTTTCTTAGTTTCTATTCTTCTATTACTAAGAGGTTGAATCCTCCCCACTTCCAATTTCCAATCTTTTATTTCTTTATTTTTTTCTATAATTATCAACAAATCTCCATATTCCGTACTACTTTTTATTTTTTCAATTTGAGTTCTACTTAAAATTTTTCCTTCATTTAATATGAGTCTCCCATTTAATGAAATTATATCTTCACCTAGTATCATTCCTTCTTTTAGCTGATTTATTTTTATTTTTTTTTTCATAATATCCCCCTAAAAAATGCCTTCAAAGGTATTTTATTAGTTTTTTCCTTTTTTCCTCTTATTTCTTTCTATAAAAAAGCTACATGGTATTTGATATTAGTAACAAAGTAATATTTTCTTTAAAAAGTGAGATAAATTAGGTTTTCTTCTAAAACTAAGTCAAAAAATAAAATAACAAAATATATAATCTATACATTGTTTCCAATCTAAAATATATCCTCTTTGTTCTAATTTTTTCATTGGTTCACTTAACAAAAAAAAACTAAAAGAGTCCTAAGACTCATTTAAGTTATTATTGAACTACCTCTTTATCTACCAATCTACAATTTCATTCCTTCTACAACTTTTTTTAAATTAATACTTTCTTTTACCTCTTAAAAAACCTTCCCCTTATTCTCCTTAATAGTATTTAAAATAATTCTTTGATAAATTTAATAATATTCTGAACAAATGGTAGATAGTATATAAATGGTATAAATATAGCTGGTAGCATATTTGCACTTTTAATTTTTTTTATACCTAACATACTTATACCTAAACTAAATATAAGTATTCCACCTACTATAGAGATTTCTATAAGCATTGTATCAGTTATAAGTTCATTAAAAAATTGTGCAAATATAGTTATTAGACCTTGATATATAAAAACTGACAAAGCTGAAAACAAAACTCCAATACCAAAAGTAGAAGCGAGCACTACACTTGTTACTGTATCTAATATAGTTTTTGCGTACAAAATAGTATTGTCTCCCTTTAGACCGCCTTCTATAGCTCCCAAAATCGCCATAGTTCCTATACAAAATATCAATGTAGCACTAACAAATCCCTTTGTAAAATTATTTTTATTTTTATTTTTTGCTAATTTTTGTAACAAATCAGATAATTTGTTCAGTTTTAACTCTATATTTAGAAATTCGCCTATTAAAGCTCCTAATAATAACGCTATTATAAAAAGTATTGGTTCAGTTGATTTTGTTATGTTTATCACTGCACTGCTAATTCCTATAAACAAAACTGCTAAAGGAATAGCTTCCATTATAATATCGCTATATCTTTTTTTTAGTCCTTCTTTAATTTTCAACCCTATCAAAGAACCTATTATTATTCCAATTGCATTTACTATTGTTCCTATCATCTTCCTCACCCAATAGTATATTACAACATATACAAATTTATGTAAAGTATCTTTATTATTTTATCTTTTATCCAAAAACATATTATTTTTACTTACTTTATATCTTCTTAACTAAATTTTGATTAAATCATTAGTTGAGACTATAAACAAATAAAATTTTTTCAAAAAAAAGGTTTTATTAACTTTTCATTTAGATATACCTATACAAGAAATTTAGGTTAAGTTAACGAAATTAGCATATTTTTTTGAAAATTTGTCAAAGAACCTTAATATTTTAAAATATTTTATCAAGATTTTTAAACAAAACTTTTCGATATTTCTTTTTTTTAAAAAAAATTGTACACTACAATTGTCGAGTATTAGACTAAGTTTTTTGAAAATTTAATGTTTTTTAAAAGAAAGAGGTGAATTATAAAAATGAAAAAATTAGCTATAATAGTTACAGTTGTGTCCCTTGTATTTTTAATATCTTGTGGAAAGGAGTCTACTAAAAAAATTCCTACTCCAACAACTCCGATAACAACTCCGGTAATTCCTGAAAACGAGTCTACAGATGAACCTAATCAGGCTACTAACAACAATAACACTCAAGATAATCCTAATCAACCTACTAACAACAATAACACCCAACTTGTACCTAAAGTTATAACCATTTCTTTTACAGATACTAAATATGCTATTGCAGAGTTATACCTAAAGCCTGATGCTAAAGGTGTTGCTTCATTACATAAACAAGAACAAAATGATTCTGCCATATCAGCAGGTTTTATGGTTAAAATGACTTGTAAAAATATTATGGGAACTCCTGTTAGTACTATACACTCTAAAATAACAGATATATCTTACTTTGATAAAGAGATTTATGATAAAGATACTTTAGATTACTTGAACAATAAAGCAAGAAGTTCTAAAATTTTTACAAAAGAACCGATTCTCCCTGATGAAACAGTTATATTGGCCTTTTCCAATCCTATACTCGTATATGATACTAAGAGAAAACCATCTAAAGCTGACCATATTGCATATAAATTACAAAAGAATATTAAAAAATATCTTCTTATGAATGCAGATCAAAAGTTATTTCCTGAAAATTCCATTTACAAATATTTGAAAGTTTATAAAAAAGTAGAAGATATTTCCAGAGCACTTAAAAATATTAAAAGTGTAACTTATGAAATAACCTTTGACTTTGATGATGGAACATCATCTGTTTATACAAAAGTTCAAGATTATAAAAAAGCAGAGGTTATTCTGAATTTTGTAGAAGTTTTTGACCTATCAATTAAAAAGGACAATACTAATGAATATGGAATATCAAAAGGAGAGTATACTATTTTCAGAAATCAATTTGTAGATGATATAAAAGTGGGTTCAGTTACTGTTGGAAAGGGAGAATAAAATTACTAAAAATTGGTGGGTTCAGATTAACTTACATTTTAATAAATAGTTTTCATTATTAAATCAAGTAGAAAGTATCTCATTTTTTTTAAAGAGGTGAATTAAAAAAATGAAAAAATTAACTACAATATTTATAATTATGTTCCTTTTACCTTTGATATCTTGTGAAGATGGATTAAAGATACCTGTGCCAACAACTCCAAATCCTATTGAAAACATAGAGGCTACTTATAATGAAAAGACTGAAAAGTTTCCTAAAATTATAGAGCTTTCTTTTATAAGTACCAAATATGTTATTGCAGAGTTATATATAAAACATAATACTAAAGGTAATCCCCTATTAAGTAGACAAGGACAGAATGATTCTGCCATAGCAGGGGGGATTATGGTTGAAATGGTTTATAAAAATATTATGGGAAACCCTATTAAAATTATAAATTGTGATATCACAAGTATTTCTTATTTTAATGAAGATATTTTTGACAAAGATACTTTAAATTACCTAAATAATAGAGGAACAAATTCTAAAGTTAGTGCAAAAGTTAACGTTGATATTACCCCTAATGAACCGGTTAGAATTGCTTCTTCTAACTCTATACTCAGATATGATACCAAAAGAAAACCGTCTAAAGCTAATCATATTACATATAAATTACAAAATAATATTAAAAAGTATCTTCTTTATGAATTAAACGAAGAGTTATTTCCTAAAAATTCTGTTTATAAAGACTTGGATGTTTATAAAAAAGTAAAAGAGGTTTCCAGAGCTCTCAAAAATATTAAAAGTATAACTTATCAAATAACCTTTGAATATGAGGATGGAACATCATATGTTCATACAAAAGTAAAAAATTATAAAGAAGCTGAGGTTATTCTGAATTTTATAGAAATTTTTGACTTATCAGTTAACAAAAATAATACTAATAAATATGGAGAATCAGCGGGAGAATATACTATTTTCAGAAATCAATTTGTAAGCGATATAAGTTCGCGTCCAATTACTCTTGGAAGGGGAAAATAAAGATTAGATTAGTAAAAGATAAATTTAAAAACTTGGCCTGATAACTATGTACATATTTAGTAATTTGCTAGATAAGTAACTAAGATAAAAAAGTCCAACACTTAGCTGTTGGACTACAATTTTATAAGCTTAACTTAATAGTAATAGATAAAAAAAACTCTTAATAATCCAAAACTTCTTCAAAACTTAAAACTACCCTTCTATTTAATCTATTAGCATCTAAAGTTTTTTCCTCTGATAGTAATTCAGACTCACCTTTACCATAGATAAATACCTCGTAATCTTTCATATTCAAAGTTTCTGCCATATATTTGTATACTGCCTGAGCTCTCTTAAGGGATAATTCTTTATTATATTCATCTGTACCTATATAATCCGTATGACCTTCAATATATAGTTTTCCCTTTAATCCTTTTATAGAGTCAGTAAACCCCTTTATTCCTGCTTTATCTGTATCACTTAATATAGCTTTATCAAATTCAAAGTTTGGCCTTACTACTAAAACAATTTTTTTAGCTTCTCTCTTTTTAATAACTATCTTTTCAACTTTAACTCCATAGTCGTAATTTGCTTTATCATCAACTAAATCAAAATTGGCACAAGATATAAAGAGTAGAAGTAATATTAGCGTAGTTATTTCTTTCATCTCTTCCTCCTTATATCTTTCCAATTAGATTTATAAACCAACCATTTGCATCATAGTCATCTCTTCTCAAATCATCTTCAAATGAAGTAAAGTTATAACCAAGTCCTACTTTAAAATAATCTGACATATGTTTATTTACTGCTAATATAAACCCGTCTTCTACATCATCTTCTTCCCTATCAACTTTGTAATGATACTCAGTAAAAATATCCAAATTACTAAGAATCTCATAAGTACCTTTTATTCCTACTAAATAAATATTGGTTTCATAAACAAAATTACTTCCATTTTCTCTCAAGAAACTTTCCTTTTTATCTTTATAAGCAAACTTCAAGCCTAAATCTAACCTCTTTAATAATGCGTAGATTCCTTCAATCTCATAAATATCAGAATTTTCAAATAGATAATCTCTTCTATTACTTGTATCTTTATCTATAATTTTTGTATATCTACCTAAAAAATTCAATTTATCATTATATATTGGTCTATATGCAAGAGTTAGGTTAGCTTCAACAAATTTAGCAGTTTCTAATTGCTTTTCTCTAGTTGCACTATAATTAAATTTACCACCAAAAGTGTATTCTTCTGTTACTTCTACCACTAATCTATTTGTACTTATAAACTGTTTTATTTTTTCACTATTTTCATCTAGTCTATACTCAACTTTATTCTTAAAGTCTATCTTATTCATATCTCCACTTATTCCAAAGGAATAAGCTTCTCTTTTCTCAACTACATCTTTGTATATTTGCCCCTGTTGTAAACTTACAAAAAAATCTACTTGATTAGTCAATGAATAATCTATTCCATAACTATCTATATTCCCTTTTTTTCCTTCTTCATCAACAAATTGATTTTCAGTGTATATACTCACCTTATCTGAATAATTATATTTTTGACCAAAAACTAACTTGTCTATAAATGAATCTGTATCAAAGGTTGTATATAGCGTAAAGTCATCTGTAAGGTCATAATCAAGAGATACAGCTTTGTTACTTCCCCTATCTCCATCTGAATATTCACCTTCTACACTTAACTTTTTAGTTAATTTAGCTTTAGCTCCAATAGTATACAAACTATTTTCTTCATATGAACCTCTTCTATTTATATTATCTTGATAACTACCATATACTTCGTAATCATCATTAAATTCATAAATTAGTTTTGTTCCTAATAACAAAGCTTCTCCATCTAATTCTTTTTGATTTTTTCCTTCAAAATCAATACTTAAACCATTATCAAAATCATAAGTTAAAATACCATTCGCTTCTTCAACTATCTCCTCTTCATTCTTTTCTCTTCCACTATAATTACTATAGGAAGTTCTTAATTGCCATTTTTCATTTAAATTATATTTTAAACTAAATCCATAACTTTCATATTCTTTATCTATATCTTTCGAAGCAAATTCAAATCCTTCACTTTTATTTTTATACCAAATATCAATCTGATTATCATATGTTTTTAATTTTAGAAAATCATTTAAATCAAACTTCCCATTAAAACTATATGCTTTTCCACTGGTAACATTGTTACTATTTTTTACTTTACTAAAGGATAGCCCCCCATCAAATGAAACAAAATTATTTGCAGACAAATCTCCTTTAGAATAATTATACTCACCTTTAATATATGATTTTTCTCCTATTCTATATGCAGAGTCTATACCATATAACGAATACTCTCCCTTTTCTCCATCTTCACTAATATAAGTCCCACCTATACTAATATTATCTCCAAAAATATATCTTCCTCTTAAACCAAAGGTATCCTGAGAAAAATCCTCTTTTGGAATATATTCATAGTCTACAACTAGATAGTTATCATATACTTCATTTGCTCCATTTTTTATAATAGAATCAAAGGTGTCCCTACTCATTTGTGATAAGGGCTTGTGAAGGATTACTCTTCCCTGATATTCATCGATAGTGTAATCTTCACCTTCAACTAATAATTCTTGACCAAGAACCATATTTGTTTTTTCATCAACTATTTTTACATATACTTTTTGACTGCCAGTTACTACATCTCCATTTCTAAGAAAATATAAACTTCCACCAGTTCCAATAAGTTCATCATGAGCATATGAAGTATTTGCTTCTGCACCAAAAAGTTTAAATTCACCCTTATTTTCACCATAAGGTGTAATCTCCTCTGATCTATAGTCTAATTTATATCCATACAAACTACGATTATATGAAGCAAATTCACTACCTGTAAAACCGGTATTATAGTTTCCCCAGAGAGCATTTGAATTTTTATAATCTACATTTAGATATAATTTACCATTAGTATTAAAATCTTTTGTAATAAATGAATTATCACCGTATGTTCCATAAAATTTATCTTCATCTTCTACTCTATCAAAAATAGATTCTGAATCAGATTTGTAAAATTCCTTAAACATATCCTTTAATTTATGCTCTTCTGTATCTACATATGCTGTTACTCTAAAATTATCACTTAATTTATATTTTCCATAAAACGCTAATCTTCCCTTGTTATAAAAGTTTCCAGTATATTCATTAGATACATTTATTGCACTTATATTCCCACTAAGATAATTTTGACCAAAATATAAATCAGCAAATCCAACTGCATAATATTGTTTTTCAGGTATTTTTATATATAAATCGTATTTTTCACTTTTACCACTTTCATATATAACTTCTGTGTCAAATTTATAGGTACTACTTGGTATAAACTTTTCTACATCAAGCTTATTGTCTTCTACTTGATATTCTTCATTTTCTACAATTACTTTGTCAACACCGTAAAGACCAATACCTCTTAGCCTAAGGAGTCCCCCATTAGATTGTATATTTTTTTTAAGTAATGTACCTGCTAAATTTTCTTGTTCTTTGTCAACCTCATATATGTTAGCTATACCAAAACTAGTATAATCAAAAATCCCTTTTTTATCAAACACCTTCATTTCATACTGAATTTGATTATATGATAGTAGTTCATCTAACTCTCTACTATCTAGTTGCCAACTTATATCTCCTTTAATATCTTTAAAATATAGAGTTTTTATCTTCTTTTCATTATTTCCCCTTTTACCATATACATTTATCTCTATATGATCTATATAGTAACTATAATTACTTTCAATATTAAAAGAGATTCTTCTCTCATCTTTTAATGTATTTTTTACAAGAGGATATGCAATATTAACCTCTAATTGAGGGTCTAAATGGACTATGTCTCTTGTTGCCCAAATAGCTCCCTCTTTTAGATAGATTCTACTATTATCATAATCATATTCTTTAATTATCAAATTGTTCTTTTGTTCTTTTAATAACTCTAATTCATTAGAGTAAGTAGTAATAGCTATAATACTAAAAAGAAATAATATTAAATTTTTATTTGTCATTATTCCTCCTCTTCTGTAGTTATAGGCCAGTTAATTTTAGTTAAGCTATTTCCTGTTATTCTCGTAACTTTAGGGTTTGGTCCATTAACATCCATTCCAGTTGGAAGGGTATCCTTATCTAATTTCAAAATAAAGTTTTCTCCATTTCTATTTTCCACCCATTGGTCTGGTACATGGTAACGTCCATATTGATCTGTTTCTATTAGGTATCCATCTACAGTAATTAATCTTACTCCTGGTATTCCTTCCTCTACATAAGCACCATTTTCAATTATTATCTCTTGTACATATCTATTAGCGACACCTTTTTTCTTATAAACCCTTCTAGTTACTTTAATCATCTGAGCATTTTCTCCACTTTTTACCTTACCAGTTGGATTACTATACACATCACCAAGAGGATCAAGAACTACTCTTGTACCTTCATTACTTTCCAATGCTAATCTTTCCCAGTTCATATTATCAACATCGTACCTTATAACTACTTTATTTTTTCCTATTCTACTCTTCAACTTTGATTTTGCAAATAACTTCCCTATGTATATCTCTCTCAAACCTTCTTCTAATTTAACTACTTCTCCATTATCAAAGGTCATAACAAGATTGGTATAATTCTTATTTAATCCACCAGTTAATTTTACACCTGTTGCAAAATTTACATTCTGATATCCATCACCATTTATATCTTCAAATACCTTACCTATTATAGTACTTGTATCAAATAATGGATCTGGCACTACTGTAACTCTTGCTTCATCTTCGTTAGATACTACTTTACCCTTTGTAATAGCATAAGCTCTATTAGTGTAAGTTTCAAGTAAAGCTCCTACACCAACTTTCATAATATATCTAATCTTTACCTTTTCAAAAGGCTCAAGGGTATCAATGGAAAAATACATATTATTACTATTAATTTCTGGGGCTATTACAGTAGTATAGTCATCCTCAGTACCAAATACTCCATCGATACCACTATATAGAGCTACTGCACTTTGTTCCAAATATCTAAAGGGACCTGGTTTTATATCAACTACTTCTACTTCTCTAAAATATGATTTATTCACATTATCTACTAGAATTTCATATTCTATTAAATCACCAATATTTACCTCTTTTTTAAAGGCTTTTTTATAAACTTTTAAGATACCTGTATTATCAGGAATCTTCTTAATGTGATTTGTTACATTTGCTTCCTTTAATAAATTGCCATTTTTGTCATAAGCAGAAAATCTATTTGTTATATCATCATCTAGACCTTTATTAATAGTTCCTGTTATTTTATAGGCAATCATATTTTCTTCTTGGTGTCTCAAATTTACAACTTGACTAATATTAGTATTTGCATCTACACTAAGTGAACTATTTATTATTTCACCACTTTCTACTACTTCTACTACCCAATCTGTAAATAAATTATTACCACTTGCTCCTATTAATTCATCAATTTTATCTTCAAGTAATATCTCTTCACCATGACCAAGTCCAGTATTTTTCGCTGTAAGTGTATATATTATCTTCTTATCTTCATCAGAATAATTATTTTTGTCTGAAATTTTACTTAGTTCCAAAATTGGAGGTTCACTTTCAACATTTAATTTGTTAACTATTATTGGCTCTTCAACTGCAGATTGCCGAGCTATAACACTGGCTTCTACAATTATTGGGTCAACTCCCTCTTCATCTAGTTTCCCTCTAATAATATATTCTACTTTACCATTTGGTGAGATATCTATATTCATCTTATCTATATCTTGATCTACGTAAACTCCAGATACAGAAGTTGTATCGGTTCCTACAGAATTCATACTTATCTCCCAAGTATTTAATGCTTGACTTTTACTAGTAGTTCCCAAGTGTCTAATTATAATATCTCTTACTATATTAGTTACTTCTACATTATCAGCCAACCCAATTCCATCATTTTTTACTCTTAATCTATATTCAAAATCACTACCTGGAATATAGGTTGCAAATGGTGTATACAGTTCTGCACTTACAATTGCTGGTGCTCCTATTAATGGATTACTATCTATTCCTACTCCACCTACCTTTGCAGTATTAACTAATGTTCCAACTAAGTTAGAGTGAACTTTTGCCTCTACTACATAAACTATCTTTCCTCCTACAGGTAAATCTATTATATCTAGAAGATTACCTACTCTAAATTTATTAAGAGTATAAGTAGAAGTGACTCCCGGTGTCATATATGTTACTTTTGCTTTTTCTGTTCCACTCACAAATGCTGGTGACATAGTTCCATCACTATGGAGAGCAAGTATACTATCTAGGTTATCTACTACACTTTTACTGTCGATGTAATTCTCACCGGTATTTACTATTTCTATTTCATATGTAATACTTTCATTTGGGACATAATAGGTATTGTATGATCTTTTCTTTCCTTCAAAGGAAGTATTTGCCGGTGGAGTATTAGTTTCACTTATAATATCAGTCCCACCAAAGGAAGCTACTGCAGTATTCTTTATATCTCCAACTACTGTTGATTCCACTAAAGCTTCTATTCTAAATATAACATTTGAATTTGGAGCTAAATCTACATCTACATTAAGATTAGATCCTGTTTTATTATATGGATTCACAACTGTTCTAGAATCAGAACTTGTATGACTTATTGAAAATGAGCTAAATGGATTCCCTAGAGTTCCATCTCCAAAAGTTGCTCTCAAATCTAATATGTTATCTACTACATTTATATCATTAGCAAATGAACTTGTTGTATTTTTAACTTCTAGTTCATAGATAATTTTTTGATTATTTTTATAGACATTATCTCCTACAACTCTTTTTTCAAATGTTCCCCCAGCTGGTTTTTGATTTAAAATATTTTCAGCAGAGGTATTATCATTTAATATAACAGTATTTCTTATCTCTCCTATGGCATTGTCTTTTACTTTTGCTTTTACAAGAAATTCTGCTGTACTTTGTGGCTTTATATCTACATTAACATCAAGATTTGGTTTAGCATTATACCTTACATACTTATCATCTACATTATCGCTAATAATAATACTACTTGGCTCAAAAGCTATACCACTTCTACCACCAGAGGCTTCAGTATCAATACTTGTAATACTATCATAAACCCAAGTATTATCAGCCCATCCATTTCCACTATTAGTAACTTTTATTCTATATGTTATTTCCTGACCAGGTTGATAATCTGTATTATCACTTTCTTTTACTATAGTTAATGCTGAACCAGTACTTACTGTTGTTGCTATACTTTCTTGTTTTGTTTTTTCATAAGTAGATACAACTTTATTACTTATTGCTCCTATAGATTCTTTATTTATAAGACCTTTTAACCTAATACTAATAGTATCCCCTGGGTATATATCTGCTTTTAATGAATATTCGCTACCTGTGGCTACCTCAGCGTATATAGCACTATTACTCGTATTAACTGTTGGTTCTATCTTCTCATCCCACTTGTTTATTACTTTATCTTCTACATCATCAAAGCTAGCTATTTCCGCTACTATCTCTTCTATGTTATTATAAAGCGAAACTCCTGTTGCATAACCTTCACCTGTGTTACTTAAACTTACTACAAAATCATGTTTAGTATTTGGTGTATAATAATCAGCTGTTGTCTGAACTACTTCTACCTTTCCACTTTTTGGCTTAATATAACCTTCTTTTAGTGGTAGGTCTAAATTAATTGTTCCACTTCCATTATCATATGATACTGAGGCCATATTAGTTATCAAACCAACTGCCTTATCTATAACTGTTCCTTCAATTTTTATTATTACATTATCTTCAGCATTTATATTTCCACTCCAAGTTACTATATCTCCAAGAGTACTTATATTTCCTCCACCATAAACAATAGTAGCTTTAGATGATTTTAAAGCTTTTTCTTTTAATTTATCTTTTCCAGCAGTTTCTACCAATATTTTACTCAAATCATCTGTTATTGTTACATTTGCTGCTGTACTATCTCCTATATTATCAACTTCGATAAAAAAGTTAACTTTTCCACTAGGAGTATAATATGGTGTATCTGTATATTTTATTCCCAATATTTTAGTAGGTTTTAGAGTAGCTATATTATTATCTATTGTTCCTACTCCACTAACATCTACTTTATTGATTATATCTCCTATTATATCTTGATTTACTAAAGTACTTATCACAAATTCAACTTTTGTATGTGGTGCCAAATCTATACTTACATCTAGATTTTTGTTATTACTATAATCACCAGTAATAATGGTCTTCGAATCACTAGGATAAAGTATAGTTTCTATGGACCAATTATTAAACGCTTCCCCACTTCCACTTTGGCTAGTTGCAGTAATCTTACCTATATTATCAATTACTTTTATATCATTAGCAAATCCATCTCCAGTATTTTCTACTACTACTTTGTATTTGAGTATACCATTTGGAACATACTTAGCTCTATCTACCTCTCCCTCTTTTGTAATTATAACTTTTCTAGCAATTACTTTAGATTCAAGGGGATAAATTTCATCTGTGCTTATAGGATCTTCTTTAGACAATTGGGCTTTATTTCCATCTATTACACCTAAAGCATCCTCCCTAATTTTTCCTGTTATTACAAACTCAAGAACATCTTTTGGAGCTAAATCAACTTCTACCTTCAAATCACTCCTAGAATTATATGATGGTAGATAAGATTTTGGATTTAATTTATCCCTGTTATCACTAATTTTAAATGATTCAAAGGCAGGAACTCTATTTCCACCTACAACTTCTACCATTACAGCAGAAATTTGGTCTTCTACTATGTAATTATTAAGATAATTATCTGATTTATTTCTAAGGGTAATTTTGTATACTACCAAATCACTTGGTTTATACTTGAGTCCAGATGTATATGGTGCTCCATCAATACTTATTATTTCCTTTGTAAAAGTATGAGTATGATTTTTAGCTTTGATTATATTTTTGACACTTTCACTTCCATAATAAAAAGTATTTACTATATTTCCGAGTACTGTATCCTTTATCTTGGTTTTTACATAATATTCTATGTATCCTCCTCCTGCTATTGATACAGTCTCCTCTATATCCATATCTTTTTTTATAGTACCATCTTCAAATTTCCCACTTAATGTTGTACTTTCATTACTATCTTTACTCCAAACTTCCCAGCTATCTCCAGCAAAAGGATGTTCCTTTGGAACATCTCCATTGCTACCATCTTCTACAACTTGTTCTCTCATCTTTGAAATAGCATCTTTTATTTGATAGTTATATAGTGTTCCTTTTCCAGTATTTTCTATTCTTATTTTATATACTAGTAAATCGCCTGGTATATACTTTTTCTTTATTTTTGTTAATGCTAAATCTTCAAAAGCTTCTTTTTTAGCAACAACTTTACTACTTGCCATTTTAGAAATTTTTGATTCAACACTAATATTTTTTAATGTAATTATATTACTAATTTCTCCAACTGCTTTTTCACTTATTTTTGCTTTGATTTTGTAGATTATCTCTCCTGTTATTGGTCCTATATCAATTAGAGTGTCTAAAGGAGTAGAAGTAATTCCGCTAGGTATCGTCCCTTCATTACTTAGACCACCAGTATCTTTACTTACTAAACTAATTTCCCAAGAATCAAAAGCTCTTCCTCTTGTCCCATCAAAATAAAGTGTTTTTATATTTCCTAAATCATCTTTTAACCTAACATCATCTGCTATTCCATTTCCAGTATTTTTCACTTTTAATTCATATTCTATATAACCACCTGGAACATAGTTTGATTCTCTCAATAAAGTTCCATCTTTATCGTAATAATTAATTATATTTTTTTCTGCATTTAATAAATATCCACTTGATGTTACCTCATTACTACTACTATCTAATCCAAAATTTGCAGTGTTCACTATAGGACCTACTGCTCTTTCATTAACAACTGCTTCTATTGTATATGTGATTGTTTCAGGATTACTTTGGTTTCCTGTTCCTGCTATTCCTACAATAGTATTTATATCTTTATTATCTTCAAAATTCCCCAAATAATAGTAATTTGGATTTTTAGCTACTGCACTTATAGTCCAAGAAGTAAAAGCAGATTCTAAAGTTCCATTTGATGTTTTAACCTTTACTTTACTAAGTTCATCTTTAAACTTAACAGCACCAGCACTACCTTTTCCTCTATTAAAGATAGTTAATATATATTTTATGCTTTCTCCAGGAATATAATTTGTAGTTTCACTTTCTTTTCTAATTGTTAAATTAGGTTTATATGGAGTCGTTACTAAATCTTTATAAACAATATCTCCAACTGCATCCCCTCTAATTTTACCACTTACAACATAAGTCACCGTATCTCCTGGCCCTACATCAATAATATCATCTATATCCTCATTGTCTAAAACAGTTCCTGTTCCCCAAACTGTCCCTCCACCATTTGCATCAGTAGTTCCACTTTGCCCTACAGTTACAGTAAACTCATTTATCCCAGTACCTTTATTATAAAAGGGATTTCCCTTTGTTCCATCCATCAAATCAACTTTTATATTATTAATTGCTTCTTTTATCTTATAGTTATTAAGATAGCCCTTTGCTGAATAAACCTTTATGGTATATGTAAGAGTATCTCCAGGCATATATTCAATTATGTTTACTCTTCTAGACAATCCACCTTGATTTGGATTTTTATTAGTTTGAGTTTGAGCATACCCTGCTTCTTTTCCATCATTCTCTAGATAAACTTTATTTGTTATCTTTCCAAGCACATTATCTTTGGTGATAACCCATAATTTAAACTCCACTGTCTCCCCTGGATTAATCTCCTCAATTCTGTCATTTATACCATGGGGAGCTGTGTTTATATCTATAAACTTTTTATTATCTAAACTAAAACTCTCAAATGGTAATTGATTCTTTGAGTCTATAATAGTACCATCTTTATTATTAGCAAGGGTATAATCATTGTTTTCATTTAACAAATCATAAACATTAATATCTTTCATTATCTCTTCACTATGATTTGTAATTTTAATTGTATATTCTATTTTACCTCCTGGTGTATATTGGAATACATTTGCTGTTTTAATTACACCAAGACTTATATCTTCTGTTGTAGAACCAACATCTCCACTAGTGGCATATTCATTTCCACTTACTGGATCAATTGCTGTTGCTGTATTCACTATCAAATTCTTACTATAATCCTCTAAAACCTTTCCAGTAATAGTATATTTAATATATCCTCCTGGTGCTATATCTACTGTAGTATCTATATCAGTATTATCACTGTAATTACCAGGTCTACTTCCACCTTTATTATCTGTTTCAGCAGTTATTGTCCACCATTCAAAGGCTCCCATGGAACTAATAGAATCTCTAACTCTTACTTCATTTCCATAACCTTCACCTATATTTTTTATTTCTATTGTAAATGAAATCTCTTCACCTTTTTTAAAAATTGCATCATTTGCCCACTTTGATATCTCTATCTTAGGCATTTTTTTTAATGATACAGCTTCATAATTACTTCCATCTATTACAGCAGTATTTTTTATAGTTCCATATATTATTTCACTTTCTATACTTTCATCAATAACTCCTGTAATAGTATATTCGACATATCCTCCCGGTGCCACATCTACTAACGTATTCAAATCGGTATTATCTGAATAAGCTCCAGCATCGGAACCTGCTCCGACTGTTTCTGCACTTATACTCCATGATTTAAATACTTTTTTCTTTGTACCTTCTGGATTTAATAAATTTGCTTCTATTAAACTAATTTCATCCTTCACAGGTATATCAGAAGCAAAACCATTTCCTATTTTATTCTCTACTTTTATTTTATAAGTTAAAGTTTCTTCTCTATTTTTTATATCTAAAGCATAACTAGTTGGTGTGACGCTTTTACTTCCTTCTACTTGAGCTATTTCTGTAACTATTCCTTTATCAGATGTTAAATCTCCATTAGCCATTGCTGTATTTATTATTTCTCCAACAGCAAGAGGATTTACAGTTGCTACTATAGTGTAGACAACTTGATTTTTAGGATAAATTGTAGCTTTTGCATCTAGAATATCTGGATATACTCTAGAACTTGTTACCAAACCATGATCAGTATGAACATTACCAGGTCCTCCAGCTAAATCTTGATTAGATCCAGTTATAGACCATGCTGTAAACGCATTTCCACTGGTACCATCAATCAAAAGTGTAGTTATTCCACTGAGGTTATCTACAACAGGTATATCCACTGCATAACCTTCTCCAACATTTCTGACTATTACTTCATAAGTAACCGTTCCTCCCGGAGAATAAACTACCTTATCTGCAAGCTTCACAACTTCTAGTTGAGGTTGCTTCATAGTTATTCCACTATCAACCTCATTTACATTATCACTACCACTATTATCAAGTATATTTCCCACTGCAGTTTCTGATATTGTTGCTATAATTTCATATTTAACATAATCATTTGGTGCAATATCTGCTATTACATCAAGAGGAGCATCTAAAACTACTTTATCTAACTCTCCTCTTGTTCCCTTAGCTCTACCTGAATCTCCATTACCTTCTTCTACTAAAGTAATACTCCAACTAGAAAATGCAGATCCTATACTTCCATCAAGTTGTTTTGTAGTAATAGTACTTAAGTCATCTAGAATATGTACATTATCTGCAAACTTATTACTATCTGTATTTCTAGCTATTACCGTATATTTAACTTGATCTCCTGGCATATACTCATTCACATTAGAATTTTTAGATATACTTATTTTAGAGGAAGTTTCATCTATGGTTCCTATATTATTTATATCAACTTGGTTACTCTCTACTACTAAACTTCCATCTTCTGTTTTTACTACTTTTGCCTTATTATTAATAGTTCCCATGCTTACAGAACTTGTTTTCCCAACTATTTCATATTCTATCTTTTCATTTGGAAATAAAGTAATCTCATCTGAAAGGTTTCCTGTTGCTGTAGCTCCAAGAGAACCTATACTACTTGTACTTTTACTTCCCAAGTCTGTAATTGTAATAGTGCTTACTACAAAAGCACTCCCTGTAGTATTAACAGAATTATGGCTAGAATCAAATGGATTGGCTAAAGTTGTAGGAATTAATAGCATTTCATCAACAACACTAATTCCATTTTCTATTCCTTCACCAATATTTTCAATTGTTACTTTATATCTAATTTCATCTTCTACTTCATAACTTCCTGTATTAATTAGTTCCTTAGTTATATTAAGTTTTCCCTTTGGTTCCGTTGCTACTACTTCATTTGTATCTATAGTAGTTTTTCTATATTTAAGAGTTCCTTTATTTTTTATGTCACCTAATATATTCTCAGCTGTTTCTGCTATTACTTTATATTCAACATAACTTCCAGGCTCTATTTCTATTTTTTTTACCTGTAAATTTCCAGTTAAATTAAACTTCCCTGTTGAATCTAGTGGGTTTAGAGTTGTTCCACCATTTGTTGCAGAAGAAAAAGCATTTATAAGATTTCCATCTACATCTTTTGTTTGTATATCTAATACATTATCTATAAATTCTAAATTTTTAACTCTTGATTTTCCATTATTACTTATTTTTATAGTATAAGTATGATTCTTACCCAACTCATAAACACTATTACTTTGACTTTTTTCAATAGCTATTACATATGGAATTTTTTTTACAGTAGTTTCGCTTTTACTATTTGTAGTAAGGGTTCCATCTGTATAAGATGCTTTTGTTACTATATCCCCATCTGCATTAGCACTTGTTTTGATTATTACATGATAATCTATATAACCATTTTCCGACAGCTTTACACCTGTTGCACTAAATCTGCCTGTATTTTCATCTATTTTATAATCTCCCTCTTCAGACCAGAGATTTTTATCATAACTTAATTGAGCACTAGTAAGGTCAAAATTACTAGTACCAAAATCCATATCTATAGAAGTAAGGGTTATTGCACTATCTGTAGAGGTATTTGCTACACTAATAGTGTATTCTACAAACTCTTCATTATCGTAATAAATACTAGTTCCGCTTGTAATCCCTTCTGCACTCTGATTTATATTAATTGCTCCCTTTAAAAAAAATGAGCTCATTGCAAATATAAGTAAAAATAAATATTTTTTCATGCATGCCTCCTTTTATATTCTTGAATATATATTATAAAATCATATCCATACTATTTCAATATTTAAACAATTATACTTTCTTATATTCTTTGGTTTTTTTATTTTATGTACAAAAAAAGTATCTTTTAATTTTCATTTTAATACATTTGATTTTTTTAATCCATCTACCCTTTAAAAACCTTGAACTATTATATTTTTTATAATATTATCCTTCGATTAATTATAATATATTTTTTTCATTTTTCAAAGGTATTCAAAATAAAATTCTCTTCTGCTATCAAATAATTTTACTATTTTCATATTTTTTAATAATTTATAATATAATTTTTTATATTTTTAATAATTTTGTGTTATAATTTCACTAGAGAATAAGGAGGACATATGAAAAAAAAAGAGACTAAAGAAAATAGAAAAAAAAAGAGGAGATTGCTTCTACTTTTACTTATATGCCTATTAATATTTCTAAATTTATGTAATAGAAGAACAAAAATAGAGCCTATAGTAGAGCCTGTGAAGGAACCTGTAGAAAAACCTATTGTTCTAGAAGATAAAATAGAAAAAAAATTTACAAAATTATATAAAAGCTATCCTCAAATAGTAAAAGAAATCTTAGTAAAAAACAATGATAGTGTTACTTCTGGAGCTATTCTTATTATTTTTGATACTTCTGAAAAGGATAAATTAATCGAGGAAAAAAATAATTTAAAGATTTGGTATGAGAATCATTTAAAAAATTATAGGAAGTTAGAGAAAAAAGTAGAAGAAGCAAAAAAACAGTACAAACTTGATGACCATGGACTTAATAGTCAACTTGCTATATTAGAAGTAGAGGAGAAAGAGTTTAATTTAGGTGGAAGTAGTAAGGAAGATTTAAAATTTATAAGAGATTATGTAGCAAGTTTAGAAGTTATAAAGGAAGAGTCGGGAAAAAAATACAGAAGCTTAAAAAAAGAGTTAGAAAATTATGGTATTGATAAAATCAAAAAAAAATACTTGACTAGAACAAAAGAAATAAATGAAATTTTGCCTCTTATTATAGACAATATAAAAAGCCCACTTGATGGTGGAGTAGAAAAAGTAGAGGTTAAAGTTGAAAAAGTAGCAGAAAAGGAGCAACTACTTATTACCCTTTATGAAGTAGTTAAAAAATAAATTTTTATCTAGATTGTTCGATAAAACTCCCTCCTCTACTTGGGAGGGAGGTAAATCAGAACGCTTTTAGTTTTGACTCCTGCTTGAGAAGAAATATACTTTTCGATTATTCTATTATTACCCTTTAATCTTAAAACACAATAAATCTATTCTAAAATACAAGTTTCTAAAAATATCTCTTTGTTAATACATTTGTGTCTATTTTATTTATTACAAACTATATATATAAACCTCCTTTTTTTAATTAATATAACAAAGTTATATACATATATTTACACTTAACAATATTTTTTATTTACAATAAGAGCTAAATATGCTATATATTTATTAATGCCACTTTAGCTCAGTCGGTAGAGCAATACCATGGTAAGGTAGAGGTCGCTGGTTCGATTCCGGTAAGTGGCACCATTTTTTTCTCTTTTTATTTAGGAGACTTTTTATCTTAAATTTGTTAAATAATTCAACTTTTAAAGTAATTAGTTTAGCCAATTCTAAGATTTTAACAAGTCTTTTTAGTTGATTTTATTGATTTTTTTTTAGATACTTTAAAGTGATAAAAAAGTTGAACTCAAATTAATTCTGTAAAATTAACCATACAAAAATTTTATTTAATTCTTGATTTTTTTAAATTTTATTTGCTTTTAAACAACTTTACAGTTAATATAATTATAAGATAAAAATATATACATGTACAGAAATAATATTATATTAATTGATAATAGTTGGGAATATATTGGTCTTGAACTAAAATATAAAGGAAATTAAATCTCTTATCTATTTTTAAGGCATGTTTATGTAGATTTGAGAGCCCTAAGTAACTTTATTAAATGGAACCTAAAAAAATTACTCCTTTATAAAAGGAGAAAAATGCCAACTATTTCCCAAAATCTTATAGTTTTATTTTTAAAAGTTAATTAATTTTATTACCGCTTTCATTTCTTTTAAACACAGTTAAAAGGATAAATGATAAAAGTTAAATTTTTTAAGGAGATATATGAGATTACGTATGGCAACTGAATATGACATAGATTTCATGTTATATGTTCAAGAAAAACTAAATAAAAAATATGTTGAAAAACACCTTGGAAATTGGGATTTACCCTTTCAAAAACTATTTTTAACTAAAAGTATGGAAAGAGAAAAGTATAATGTAGTCTATCATGGTGAAGAAAAAATAGGCATATTTGCTTGGAATGAAGACGAAAGGGGTATATATTTATATGAACTTTTAATTTTAAAAAAATTTCAAAAATTAGGAGTAGGAAGTATGCTTCTTAATATGCTCATGAAAAGGGGAGAATATTTTGAAAAGAGGGTAGAAGCACATGTTTTTAAAAATAATGAAGAAGCCCTTGATTTTTATATAAAAAAAGGTTTTCAAATAGAATCTGAAAACCGTAGTCATTATAAAATCTTCTACAAAAAAGGGGGGAAGCAGGTCTAAAAGACCTGCTTTTAATATTAAACACTCTTTTTATTTACTTTGTGGAAGTAGTAAAATAAAAGGGTAACACGAGTGTTTAATTTTAAGGAGTAAAACTCCTTAAGTGGGTTTAATTTGGTAATAAAACAAATTTGGTATTGCGGGTTATTACTACAGCGCTCATTATACTTTATTTTATAAATTTTGTCAATATTTTTTTTGATTTTTACCCCCTTTTTTTTAAAATTATAAATTTATTTAAAATTAAATTTTATAATAGTTTTTTAATTTTATTTATCTTTTAAAAATTGTTTTTTCTCTATGACAAAGACTTTTCCTTTTAGATTTTTTTATAATTATTATAGTTTTATCTTAAACTTTTAAAAAATCTAACAAATTTTATTTTATCCTATTTAATTTTAATATAAAAACTGTTATACTCTCAATATAGATTATTTTATATAGATGATTTATGAAAAAGAATTATTTAAAATTTATTCTACTATTTTAGGACTATTAATAAATCGATATTTACTCTAGGAAACAGATATTTAATTTAATTTTAAGTTAGGGGGTAATTATGAGTGATGTAAAAGAAAAAGAGTTTATAATTAACAATGAAAAATATTTGTTTTTAAAGGATTTAGAGGAAGATTTTGGCGGTAAAGGTTTAATTTTTTCAAATAAAAAAGGAAATAAAATAGTCTACAAAGAACTATCTAAAGAAGAGTATAATCATGAACTTTATTCATACGAAAGACTTACAAGTCTCGATATTGCTATTCCTAAATTAATTGAGCATAACGACAAAAACTTATATATTATAAAAGAATATATCGAAGGGATTTCTCCTCTAAAATTAATTGCAGAAGAAAAACTAGAAAAAAAAGTTCTTTTATCGCTTTTTAAACTTGCTGAATTACTAAACAGTGATAATTTGGATATTAATTATTTCCCAACAAATTTCATTTACAAAAATAACTCTTTAATATATGTTTATTATCATGTTAAATCCTATAATGAATCAACTACTTTCAGAGATAATGGAATCTATTACTGGATAAACGTTATTGGGGTCAGAAAATTTTTAGACAATAATCCTAACTATCTCATAAAAGGAGAAAAAGCTATAATTCCATTTGGTTTAGTGGAAAAAAAAGAAGATATCTTTAGAGAATATATAACTTGGAAGCACGGTGGACGATACTAACCTTTTACTCAAAAGAGATTAAGCAAAAAAAATCACCTGTTTTATGGACAAATATAATTTCTTAAAAAAAGAAGTTTTATTTGTTTTTTTATTTAGATATGCTTATATAAGAAATTTAGATTAAGTTAACGAAAGGAACTTTAACATCCATGAGCTCTTTGAGCTCCCAAAGAACCATTTTTGAAATTTAGTCACTGTTGTAACTACTTAATCTTATTTCTTATATGTGTACTTGATTTTAATGAATAATAGAAGATTTATTCCACGTAGATTCAATTATGTCTCACAAAACCTCATATTACTTTTATACTAAGATAAAAGTAATTATGTTTTTTCAAAACTTAACAAATACAACTATTTTAATTCACTATATAAAGCTCTCTATCTTAATTTTGAGAATTAATCTCTAACTGTAATTTATTCTAGTGGCTTTTCATAGTTTAAAGCCCAAACAATACCAAATTTATCTTTTATTACTGTATAATATGAACCCCATGCAGTTTCATTTAAAGACTGAATAATCTCACCATCATTTCCTAACTTTTCTCCTATCCCATGTAACTCTTCACTACTATCACATTCTATTACAATAGTTGTATTGGGTATATAATTTGTATCTTCTTTATCATCTGAAAGATATATAATATCATTTTTTAAACTTATTGCTGCATACATTATTAATTTCTTATCAACTTCTTCTACTTCTACTAAAGATTCTCCATAAGTCATAGATTCTAACAATAAACCTTGAAATACGTCCAAATAAAATTCCTGTGCTTCCTTACAATTTCTATTAAAATGTAAATGTGGTACAAATTTCATTATTACCTCCTAATCTTTTTATTAATATTACAATTATTGCATAATAATGTCAACTATAAAAATAATATATTATTATTTTTATTATTTTACTGATTCTCTTTTAATTAATATAGTCTCAAAAATTTTATGCTCCATCTTATTCATGTCACCATTTAACTGACCAATTAATGTTTTAACACTTTCCTGTCCAATTTTTCTTTTAGGTAGCAAAACTGTAGTTATCGACGGAAAAAAATACTTGCTATTTTCAAGACCATCATAACCTACAAGAGATATATCCTTTGGTATATCAAATCCCTTCTCTAGCAAAGCCCTTGCTGCTCCAATTGCCATAATATCTGATGTGGCAAAAATTGCACTAATATCTTTTGATTTTTTAAGAATCTTTAGACAAGCATTATAACCACCCTCAAATGTATAATAACCATTTTCTATAATATCTAAGTTAATGCTTATTCCATATTCATTTAGGGCTTTTTCATATCCTTTTAGCCTCTCAAGATACATATAATCATTTATATTGCTACCTATTACTCCTATATTTTTGTGATTTTTTCCTAACAAATACTTTATTAACTCATATGTACTTTCTTCATTATTAACTATTACTGAAGAAAACACATCTTCCTTAGCACCTTCTACTATTACTGTACATCCTGCTACAACTGGTATCTTTAATTTTGCTATCTCTTCAGTAACATTTTTGTCAAAATATCCTCCAAGGTATATTAGTCCCTCTATTTTTCTATGAAGCATATATTGAAAACCAAATTCATCTTGTTTTTTATCATCACTTTCAATATAATGTATTATTATACTATATCCATTTTTAGAAGCTTCTATTTCTATTGCTTCTAAAACTTCTGTAAAAAAGTAATTTAATCTACCACTTATAATTACTCCAATTTGCTTACTTGAATTTTGTTTCAATGTTCTTGCAACAGTATTAGGCACATAGTCCAATTCTTTTATTACTTTTAGTACCTTCTCTCGTGTCTCACTCTTTACTCCTTCTTTATTATTAATAACTCTTGAAGCTGTTCCTACTCCTACTCCAGCAAGTTTTGCAACATCTTTTAAATTGTATCTACCAACCATATTTATTCCCCTCTATGCAATTTTTACTTCTATAAACATTTATTCTATTTTTCCAATATTATTAATTTTATTAACTAATTTTTTTATAACTATTTTATCTAATTTTTAATCAATACTTTAATTTTTGTCGTTAAAATATTTGGTTATTTACATATTAATATAATTAATAACTTCACACTTTCTCTCAAATACTATTTTTCAAAACAAGATTACTATTATTATTTCTTAACATTATATTTATTAACAAACTCTCTACTATTACCTTATCTTTTATTGTTGCTTTCAGCAATCAATTTTCTGTTATAAATATTACACATGATAAAATTATAATCTCCTATTCAATTTAAATCAAGATTCTATTATGAAATTTAAATTTTTTTAGAAAAAAATTATAACTTATACCATTAACATAGTTGTTATAAAATATGTCTTTTTAAATTTCATAAATTAATTTGTATTTTTACATTTTAGTAAGTATACTTAATTTAGTATTGGAGGTAAAAATGGATAAATATTCATTATTAATAGGAAAAGTTAAGGATATAAAAGTAGACAGAAAAAATATTCCCCATTTAGAGTTATTAATAGAAAGCGATAGAAAAAAGTATAGAGCTTCTATTAACCTTGAGTCAAAAAATTATCCCAAATGGATTTTGTATAAAAAAACAGAAAATTTTAATAATAAAAAGTTAATTAATAAACTATCTAAATTAAGTCATGGACTTATTGAAGTAGAAGGAAATAGAAAAGATTTAGCTCTTGATTATACTAGAAATATAGTTAATGTTGATGAGATGAAAGAAGTTCCCTTTCAAAAAAAAGGCCCTAATAATGATTTGGTTGAATACTTAATAAATGTTTTTAATAGTACTGTTAATAATCCTTTCGTAACTGTATATATATGGGGTGAACACTATAGTTCTCAAAAGAAAAAAGATATATATTTTAACTTCTACCCTGCAGAAGGAATACATAACATACACCAAAATAAATATTTTGATTCTTGTGATGGTGGTATTTTAATAAGAAATCTAGACAAGTGGACTGGTTTATTTTTTGCTTTTCAATAAAATAAAAAGACTTAGTTTATTTCTACTAAGCCCCTTTTAGCCTGTATTTTTTTACTTCTACCATCAAACCTCCTAATCAATATCGTTAATTATACTTTCCAATTGAATATCATTTGGGAATATCAATAATAATCCTTTTAATATTTGCTCATTTTTTTTTAGTCTTTCTTGATAGAGCTCTACTTCTGCCATATAAAGCTCCATTTCCTCTTTTTTTTCATACGTTTCACAATCTGATTTTAACTGAATGAACTCATTTAAATAATGATCCTTCTTTTTCTCTAAAGTTCCTTTGTCAATTTTTTCCTCTAAAAAAAGTTCTATGTCACGCCAACTAAGATGAGACTTTTTAGACATAAAATCACCCCTTCAAATACAGGCCATTACAATTATACTTTAGTTTTTCCTTCAAATCAACAAACTATAATTCATCCATATCTTTAACAAAATAATAATACAAACTTTTAGGAACAAGTTTAAATAGTTTGTATAAGAATCTATTAAGTTTTCCAGGGATACATATACATCTATTTTTTTCCAATGAATCAAGTGAATAACCAACTACTTCTCTTGCTTCCATCCATCTTATTAGACCCTTATTTTTTCTTTGATTATCTTTTATTCCAATCTTTGCATGAAATTGGGTATATGTAAATGAAGGGAGTAGAAGCTGAACTTTAAATCCTTCTTTTTTCAAGTGTAAATATAATGACTCTGTAAATATATTTATATACGCTTTTGTTCCTCCATATACATTGTTATATGATGTTGGTAAAAAACTAGCAAGACTAGACACATTGATAATAGTACCTTTTTTCATTATTGGTACTAAATCATGTGTTAATCTTGTCATAACTTTTATATGTACATCTATCATCTTTTCGCTCTCAGCATATTCTCCTTGAAAAAATTTATATTCATTTCCAAAACCAACATTATTAATAAGCATATCTATTCCTTTTTTCTTTGCTATTCTAATAAGTTCTTCTACTATTTCTACTCTAGAAAAATCTCCTATAACCAAATAACATTCTACTTTATACCTATTTTCTAATTCATCCTTTATCTTTTCTAATACCTCTTTTCTTCTACCCGTTAAGATAAGGTTATATCCTTTTTTTCCAAGTGCATAAGCATATTCTCTTCCTATTCCACTAGTAGCTCCAGTAATTAATCCTCTCATTTCAAAACTCCCATAGTACTTTTTTTTACCTATCATTAATTAATTATTAACTATGATTTGCCTTTTCTAATATTTTCAAAATACTCACTTATTTCTAATGGTTTATCAAGTAATTTATCAAAGTCTTCTTCTAACTTTTTAAAAAATGTTTTCCTTTTATTTTTATCTAATTCCTTGTATGCTCTAAGTCTCATATTCCCATAAATTTCTAACAATTCTTTATACCTATCATCAAATATATTATCTATTTTATCCCTTACTTTTTTAGCTACTATTGGACTCTTTCCTCCAGTAGATACACTTACAGTAATATCTCCACATTTTGATATAGCTCCCAAATAATAATCACAATTATCCTTGTCATCTACTGCATTAAGTAAAACATTATATTTTTTAGAGTGTTTATAGATAAGATTATTTACTTTAGTATCATTAGTAGCTGATACTACTATACTCTTCCCTAATATATCTTCTTCTCTATATTCCCTTATTTCAAGGGGCAAATCAAAATCAAGTATCTTTTTTGCAATTAACTCTTTTGTTACTATTGTTACTTTAGCACCACTATCTAATAAAGTTCTAATTTTTTGAAGAGCCACATATCCTCCTCCAACCACCAAAACTTCCCTGTCTTTCATATCTATAAATATTGGATAATGTCTCATAAACACTCCTGTACAAATTTTATAAAACCTTCGTAAAACTTGTCTAAATCTTCATAGCTATGTGCATTATTAAGGAAACAAGCTTCAAATTGCGAAGGTGGTAATATTATTCCTTTTTTTCTCATAAAATTCCAATATTTACCATAGATACTTATATCTGATTTTAATGCTCCCTCCATATCTTCTACCCTATCCCTATTCCCCCAGAATATGGTAAATAAAGATTCAATAGTTGTTAAACTAGCCTCAATATTCCTATCTTCTATAACTTTAGCTAACTTATTTGTAAGGTATTCCCTTTTTTTCCTAAGGTTCTTATAAGTTTCATCTGTTATCTTATTAAGTGAAGTTAAGCCAGCAATTACACAAATGGGATTTCCACTCATCGTTCCTGCATGATAAACACTTCCACTTGGTGCAACTTCACACATATATCTTTTCTTTCCAGCAAAAGCACCAAGAGGCATACCTCCACCAATAATTTTACCAAAACAAATAAGGTCTGGTTCTATTCCAAAATACTTACTTGCTCCACCTGAACCAAGTCTAAATCCAGTAATTACTTCATCAAATATCAATAAACTTCCACTTTTTTCCGTTTCTCTTCTAATACTTTTAAGAAAACCTTCTTTAGGAAGAACTAATCCCATATTTGCCCCTACTGGTTCTAATATAACACCAGCTATATCTTTACCATAAGCTTTCATATACTCTTCAAAACCATCTATATCATTGTACCTAAGAGTAACTGTATCTATTGTAGTTCCGTTTGTAAGTCCATTACTATCTATATATCCATCTGTCAACAAACCCGAACCTGCTTTTACAAGTAATGAATCTGAATGTCCATGATAACAACCTTCAAATTTAATAATTTTACTTCTTTTAGTAACTGCTCTAGCCAACCTAACACTAGCCATACAAGCTTCAGTTCCCGAGCTTGTAAGTCTAATCATATCTATACTTGGAACCATGCTTTTTATCTTTTTTGCCAAGGAAATTTCAAGTTCAGTTGACAAACCATAAGTAAGACCATTTAAACTTTGATTTATTATAGCTTCTCTTATATGCTTATCATTGTGACCATGTATTATAGGCCCCCAACCTGATATAAAATCTATATATTTATTTCCCTTGTTATCAAATAAATAAGCTCCATCACTTTTTTCAACAAATAATGCTTCTCCATCTACACTTTTAAGAGCTCTTACTGGTGAATTAACACCACCAGGTATAAGCTCTAAACTTTCTTTATATAAATCTACCATTTTGCCTCCTCTATCCATTTGGCTATTTCTTTTGCCCAATATGTAATAATAATCTTAGCTCCTGCTCTCTTAAATGAATACATATTTTCTTTTACTATTCCAATTTGATCTATATATCCCATTTTACTCGCAGCTTTTACCATAGAGTATTCTCCACTTACATTATAAACAGCCATAGGAACTTCTACTTTTTCCTTTATATTCCTGAGTATGTCAAGGTAAGCCAAACCAGGTTTTACCATAATAATATCTGCACCTTCTTCTATATCCCAGAGAGCTTCTTGAAGGTAATCTCCCTTTCTCCTATAATCCATTTGGTACGTTTTTCTATCTCCAAATTGTGGACTTGAATCACAAGCATCTCTAAAAGGTCCGTAATAATTCGATGCATATTTAACAGCATAAGACATAACTATCCTATCTTCATAGCCATTCTCGTCAAGTATCTTTCTAATCAGTCCCACTCTTCCATCCATCATATCACTAGGTGCCACTATATCTGCTCCAGCTTCTACATGACTAAGAGCTATTTTGGCCATCAATTTAGCACTTTCATCATTAAGAAGGTATTCTTTATCAAGCACTCCACAATGACCGTGGGATGTGTATTCACACATACATACATCTGTAATTATTACTATATCTTCAAATTTTTTCTTTAATTTTCTTAGTGCTTCTTGTACTATTCCCTTTGAATTATATGCTTCTGACCCTATACAATCTTTTTTTATTGGTATTCCAAAAATTAAAAATGCCTTAATCCCAAATTTTATGCACTCTTCCACTTCTACCATCATTTGTTCTATTCCCAATCTATATATACCTTCCATAGATTTTATTTCACTCTTTCCAACTAAACCTTCTTCTACAAACAAAGGGTAAACTAAATCCTTTAGGGAAAAATCTATATCAACTACCATATCTCTAATAGCACTCGTTCTTCTCAATCTCCTACCTCTATTTTTTATCATTTTTCACCTCTTTTATTACTTCATCAAGGATACCCTCTAATGAATAAACTTTAGCTTCTATATCTACTTTATACCCATATTTATATAGCGTTTTTGAAGTCATAGGACCTATGCTTACAAATTTAACTTTTGATATGTCTTTCCCTTTAGTATTTTTATAAAAACTATCTACAGCAGATGAACTTAAAAAAATTACATGTACTTCTTCTTCAAGGTAAGTATCTATATCATGTCCATATTTTTTTTCTCTATTTGTATAGATACTTTTTATATCTACTTCTAATTCATAGTTTTTTGACAATTCTTCCTTTATCCTATTGTGTATATCTGAACTAAGAAGCAATATTCTTTTATCTTTTCCAAATTTTTCTCTTATTTCACTAAGTAAAGTTTCTACAGAGTACTTACTTGGTATATAATCTGCTTTAAGTTTATACTTCTTCAATTCTTCTACTGTTCCACTTCCCATACCAATTATTTTTATCTTGGCTAAAATACGCAAATCATATCCAAGAGAATCTATCCCTTCAAAAAAAGCTCTAACAGCCATTGGACTATTAAAAGAAATAAATTCAAATTTTTCCAATTCCTCTACAAATCTCTTATTAAAAGTATCAAATTTAGTTTTTAATTCTATCATAGGTAAAGATATTACTTCTGCACCTTTTTCTTCAAAAATTTCTGCACTTTTAGAAAAAGCATATTTATCTCTCGTTATAATTATTTTTTTTCCAAATAATTCACCTTTAGTAAACCAATCATACTTACCAAGCAAACCTGCTGTACCACCTATACTTATTATACTTGGTGCTTTTACCTTAGCAACTTTTGCCTTTTCTACTATATCAAAAAGACTTCCACCAATACTTTTTTGCCTAGTTGTAGTTCCCTCTTGAATTATACTTACTGGTGTATTAATATCCATTCCTGCTCTTAATAATCCATCTACTATCTTATCAAGTACTCCTAGACCCATCAAGATATTTATTGTTCCCTTAAGTTTTGCCATTGTCTCAAAATTAAGTAAAACTTCACCTCCAGCACTTCTAGCTGTATATATATGAAGAGAACTTGAAACTTCACGTTTAGTAAGAGGTATACCAGCATAACTAGGAACACCAAAAGAAGAACTAATTCCCGGTACTACTTCGAACCCATATCCTTCTTCCAATAATAAATCTATTTCTTCTGTTCCACGTCCAAATAAAAATGGATCTCCTCCATGCAATCTAATAACTGTATCTTTTTCTCTTACTTTATCTACAAATAATCTATTAATTTCTTTTTGGCTCTCCCCTCCACTAGTGCTACTCTTTCCTACATAGATAAGTTCACAAGTTTTTTTTGTCATATTAAGTAATCTTTTATTAATAAGTCTATCATAAAGGATTACATCTGCCTTTTTTATCAAATCATAAGCTTTTTTGGTAACAAGCCCTATATCACCAGGTCCAGCTCCTATTATATAAGCCTTTTTCATCAAATCACCCCTTATTGTAGTTAATAATTAATAATTAATAGTTAACGATTAATATACTTTTTTAAATTCTCTCTCAAATAGTGCCAAATCATTTTTATTTCCTACTATCTCTTTCTTTATAATTCTATCTTCATATCTCATTACCCAAACTTTAGCAATATCACCTTTTATCTGTGCATATGCTCCTATAGGGCTTTGACACCCGCCATTATACAACTTCCCAAATAATCTTTCTATTTCTACACTTTTTCTTACATCTTCATTATCTATTTTAGAAAGAATTTGAAGAATTTCTTTATCTCCTTCTCTACATTGTATTCCAAGAGTTCCTTGACATGGACTAGGTACCATTTCATCTATAGAAAATATCTTATATATTTTTTTTTCAAGCCCTAATCTTTTTAAACCTGCACTAGCAAGAATAATTGCATCATATTCTCCATCATTCATCTTTTTTATTCTTGTATCTACATTCCCTCTTATTGGTTTTGTTTCTATTTTATCAAATATCCTTTCAACTTGAACTCTCCGTCTTTCACTACCTGTTCCTATTATTTCAAAGTCTTTTTTCCTAATAATTAATGCATCTGTTGGGTTCTCCCTTTCTGGATATGCTCCTATTACAAGTCCCTTTACTTCTTCATAAGGCATATCTTTCATACTGTGCACTGCTATATCTATACTTCCCACCAATAACTCTTCTTCAATTTCCTTTACAAATAGCTTTTTCAAGGGAATTTCTCTAAATATATTTTGATTTTTATCTCCAGAAGTTATAATTACCTTTATTTCACTTTTATATCCCAATTTTTCTAATTTATCTTTTATATTATTAGCTTGAGCTAAAGCTAGTTTACTTCCCCTAGTTCCTATAACTATTTCCTTCATTACTCCCCTCTCCTAAACCATTCTAACGTTTTATCTATTGTTTCTTCTACAAGATACTCATATTTACTACATATATCTATTCTTTTTTCATATGAGCTACTTGCTAACTGATTTAGTTCATCTAGATTTACTAAGTTTTGACCTTTAAAATCTCCTAATTTCCCGTCAAAATCTCTAGGAACAGCAAAATCAATCATAATTCTTCTTCTTTCTTCTACCCTTTCTATATCAAGCTCAGTAGAAGAAAAAATATCATGTGGAGCTGTGGTAGTTCCAAAAATAATATCGCTTTCATAAAACAATTCTATTTTTTCTTGGAATGTATAATACTTTATCTCATCTTCAATTAGACTTTTTCTTCTTTTAATTATTTTTATGTCTTTACAGCCACGCTTTTTTAAAATTTTATAAGTTGCTGTTGCAATTTCTCCAGCGCCTATTATAAGTATGCTTTTATCTATAATGCTTTCAAAATACATATCACATGATTTTATCCCAAGATTTTCTATTGAAACAGAATTTTCATTAATTTTTGATATACTCCTAAATTTTTTCCCTAGTGATATACTACGATTAAAAATAGTGTTAAGAGGACTTTTAGTATGTTGCTTCTCTACCTTCATTACATACTCTTTCTTTATTTGACTAAGTATCTGTTCTTCACCTGGAATCTTACTATCAAATCCACAAACAACTTTATAAAGATGTTCTAAAGCTTCTCTACCTTCTTTTACAAAACTCCCCTTTATGTTCCTAAACTCTTCTATTACTTCCTTTTTAGCATTCCAAAAATAAAATTCATTACGAAGACAAGTAGAAAGAAGCAAAGCATCATCTATTACTTTTGTTTCAAAATATCTTTTTAATTTTTTATATGGTTTAAAGGTCAAAACAAACTCTTCTCTTTCTAAAAGACTTAGTTTATTATGATTTACACCACAAATAATAAAGTTTTTTACTTCTTCCATATTCAACTCCTTTTTGACATTTTACTAAAGTATATCACTATAAAAATTTATGCGCAACAAAAACCACCAATAAGCTCAACTTTACCAAATAATGAAAAATAAAAACAAAAATTAATAAAAATTAATTTTTTGTTCAAAAATAAAGGTTATTTTCCTTTGTCATTAAAATTTAGAACACTAATATTCTAATTTTATATATCTTCTTTAAATTAAACATAGTATTCCGATAGGAATTATTAAAATTAATTGCAGAATTCATTCTTTATTGCTATAATTACTCAACTCAAAAGGATGGTGATTAAAATATTAGGAAAATTAAATCTAGATAAGATAAATAAAGAACTTCGAAACAAAAGTCCAAGGGAGATAATAGAGTTTGCTTATAAAACTTTTAGTAGGAATAAATTAACATTAGCTTCATCCCTTTCTATAGAAGATCAAATGTTAACACATCTTTCTTTAGAAAAGGAAGCAAATCCAAGAATATTTGTTCTTGATACAGGAAGGCACTTTCAAAGCACCTATGACACTATGAATAGAACACAAAAACTTTATAAATTCAAATATGAAGTATACTTTCCAGATACAAAAGAAATTGAAAAAATGGTTGAGAAATATGGTCCAAATGCTTTTTATCTAAGTATAGAAGATAGAAAAAGATGTTGTAAAGTGCGTAAAATCAATCCGCTTAAGAGAGCATTAGAAGGTGTTGATGCTTGGATTGTTGGTTTGCGTAGGGAACAATCTCTCACAAGAGACAAGGTAGAAGTAATTGAATTTGATAAAAATTTTAATATTTACAAAATAAGCCCACTTATAAATCTAAATGAAGAAGATATATGGGAATATATTTATGAAAAAAAGGTTCCATATAATGAACTTCATAAAAGAGGATTTAGAAGTATTGGCTGTGAGCCATGTACTAAAGCTGTAAAGAAAGGGGAAGATATAAGATCTGGTAGATGGTGGTGGGAAGATTCTAAGTCAAAAGAATGTGGATTACACCTAAAGGGAATAAGTGAAATTTAATTTATATAACTAAGGAAATATGATGTTCCTTAATAAGGGAGGTATATTATGAATCATTTAAGTAAAATAGAAGCAAAAAGCATTGCTATCTTTAGAGAAGCTTATAGTGAGTTTAAAAATTTAGGAATGTTGTGGTCTATTGGAAAAGACAGTACTGTTTTATTATGGTTAGCAAGAAAAGCTTTCTTTGGACATGTTCCATTTCCACTAGTTCATGTTGATACTCACTATAAAATCCCTGAAATGATAGAGTATAGAGATAAGTTTGCTTTACAATGGAACCTTGATATGATTTATGGTCAAAATAAAGATGCTTTAGAAAAAAAACTTACTTTTCCACATGGAAATATTTCAAGGGTACAATGTTGTCAGTTTTTAAAAGCAAAAGCTCTAAAAGATACTCTTAATGGAGAAGGAATTAGATATAGACTCAATCACACATTAGGTCATTATGAGAGAGAAGAAAATCCAGAAGCATTTACTGGAATTATTGTTGGAGTCCGTTCAGATGAAGAAGGAAGTAGATCAAAGGAAAGATATTTTAGTCCAAGAGATAAAAACAATTCTTGGGAAGTAGGAGATCAACCACCTGAATTTTGGAATCAATTTAAAACAGATTTTACCCCAGGTACCCATGTTAGAATACATCCATTACTTGATTGGACAGAAGTTGATATTTGGGAATATATTAAGAAAGAAAAAATTCCTGTAGTTAGCCTTTATTTTGACCAAGGTCAAGGTACGAGATACAGATCATTAGGATGTGGCCCTTGTACAAACCCTGTTCAATCTACTGCTAAAAGTGTTGATGAAATTATAGAAGAATTAAAATCAGGTAAATTTGCTAATATTGCTGAAAGAAGTGGTAGGGCACAAGATAAAGAGGGAGGCGGATTAGAAGAACTTAGAAAAGGTGGATATATGTAATTTCTCATTTTAGTAAAAAGACTTTACAAATATATTCTCTTTGAAATTAAATAGGGGTGGTTTAAAATGGATTTAAATAAAAAAAATATGAACATAGTTATTGTAGGTCATGTGGATCACGGTAAAAGTACCATAATTGGGAGACTACTTGCTGACACAGGTAGTTTACCAAAAGGAAAATTAGAATCTGTAAAAGAAATGTGTAGAAGAAACTCTAAACCATTTGAATATGCATTTTTATTAGATGCTTTAAAGGATGAACAAGCACAAGGAATTACCATTGATAGTGCTAGATGCTTCTTTAATACACAAAAAAGAAATTATATAATTATAGATGCACCAGGGCATATAGAATTCCTTAAAAATATGGTTACTGGTGCTAGCAGAGCAGAAGCTGCTTTATTAGTTATAGATGCAAAAGAAGGCGTTCAAGAAAACTCAAAAAGACATGGATATCTATTGTCTATGTTAGGTATAAAACAAATAACTGTTTTAGTTAATAAAATGGATTTGGTTAATTATAATCAAAAAAGATTTAATGAAATAGAAGTGGAGTATAGAAAATTTTTAAAATCTATTAAGGTAGAACCACTATCATTTATTCCTGTTTCAGGTTTTTTTGGAGATAATATAAATGGAGCTACTAACAACATCCCTTGGTACAAGGGTCTATCTGTACTTGATACTCTTGATTCCTTTGTAGCAAAGGATAATAGGGATACTTTAGATTTTAGAATGCCCATACAAGGCGTCTATAAATTTACTCAAAATGGTGATAACAGGAGAATTATTGCTGGTACAATAGAAACAGGTACTCTTCAAGTAGGTGATAAGGTTGTTTTATATCCTAGTGGTAAAAAAACGAAAGTAAAAAGTATAGAGGAGTTTAATACTCCTACTAAAATAAAGATTGGTTCGGGATATGCTACTGGATTTACTATGGAGGAACAAATTTATGCGAAACGTGGAGAATTAGTAGTTAAAGAAGGGGAAAGAACTCCTTTAGTTTCTACTAAAATTCATACAAATTTATTTTGGTTAGGTAAAAAACCTCTTCAAAAAGGTAAAGACTATCTCCTAAAGATAGGTACAGCAAAGGTAACTGCTCAAGTAGAAGATATAAAAAGTGTACTTGACTCTTCTACCCTCTCTACCCTCCAAAAAAATGTAGTTGAGAGAAATGACGTAGCAGAGGTAATTATTAGAACAAATTCTCCTATAGCTTTTGATTTGAGTAAAGACTTTGATAATACTTCAAGATTTGTAATTGTAGATGATTATGAAATCTCTGGCGGGGGCATTATAGAAGGTAATTTAGATAATAAATTAAATAAAAAAGATAATAGTGATAGTTTAGTAAGTAGAAGAGCAAGGTTAGAAAGATATTCGCAAAAACCAAGTTTAATTCTTTTAACTGGTCAAAAAGAGTTTGGAGTAGATTTAATTGCCAAAAAACTAGAAAAGAACCTTTTTGATAGTGGACGGTTTGTATATTATCTTGATGGAGATAAAGAAAGGGAAAACTTTGAATCTTTAGGTACTTTAAGTAACCACTTTGTAGCTGCGGGAAAAATCTTTATTCTAAAAATTAATAATATTTGCAAAGAGGAATTGGACATATTATATAGGAAAGTAGATGGAGAGGTAGAAGCTATTTGGATAGGAGATAATGTAAACTTAGATTTAAATTTTGACCTAGTTTTAGATAATATTTCTAATGAAAATAAACTCCTAGAAAAAATAAAAGAACACTTAGGGTATAAAGGAATTATATTCAATTCTTGGTTCTATACTATATAAGTATTTAAAAGGTCAATTTAAGAGGTAAATTGGCTTTTTTTCTTTTAAATTAGTATTTAAAGTTATCAATTTCTCCTTTATAAAAATATTTTATTACTTCTATTTTGAGACTGAAGACAAATAAAATTTTCTTAAAAGATGTTTTTTCAAAAAACTAGTTGTTTGTCTTCAACCTGATTTCCCCTTTTTTCCCATATTGCCAAATATTATATCAAATTAATATAATTATTTAAATGTTGTTATTTTTTCTAAAAAATAGGATAATCTCTTTGTAAAGAATAGATAAATACACAGAAAAATCATAAAAATGTTTATAATATAAGTAAGAAAAAATAAGGAAAATAAAACTTAACTAGATTTACATCTAATAACATTAAAAACTTTTCCTAGTATAAAGGAGTTTGTATGAAAAAAATCTTAAACACATTAATTTTGTCTCTATTTTTAATAACAGTAGTTTTTGCTAATACAAGTGACGAAGACTATGGAAATCAAAATCAACTTAAAGAATTAGTTTCTGAATTAGAGGAAGAAAGAATTTTACTCGATAAAAATGTTAGCGACAATAGTATTACATTGGATTTGATTTACGAAGAAGATATACAAAGTGAAAATAAAAAAACCGAGGATATTCAAGAAGAAGAGGAGGAGGAATAATGAAACTTATTATACCTACACTTATACTATTAATATCCATAAGTATTTTTGCAAGTGACAATAATAATACAAAAACAACACTACTTTTAAAAAGAATTAAGTTAGAAGGGGTAGAAGCAATACAAGCTTTCAATAAAATATAAAAATAAAATTATAAAAAGTAGAGACTGGAGTAAACCAGTCTTTTTTACTTATATATCCTTTCAAATTCATCAAAATAATTTGGAAAAGTTTTGCTTACACAACCTGGATCATCTATTAAAACACCATCTATCTTTAATCCTGCTAGTGCAAAACTCATAGCCATTCTATGGTCATCATAAGTGTCAATTAGCACTTTATTGTTGTATTCATCTATGTTCTCTTTAGGTTCTATTATAAGCCCATCATAGAGCTCTTCTACCCCTGCACCTAATTTCCCAAGTTCATTATAACATGCTTTAATTCTATCTGTTTCTTTTATACGCATATTATATACATTTTTTATTTCTGTTTTTCCCTTTGCAAATAATGCAACTACACTGAGAGTCTGAGCAGTATCGGATATATGCTTCATATCAACTTCTATCCCTCTAAGTTCGCCACTTCCCTCAACTTCTACATAGTTTTCACCACTATCAACGAGCTTAAGGCCCATAGAAAGTAGTACCTCTAAAAATTTTATATCACCTTGTATACTATCAAGTTTTATATTATTAACTTTTACTCTACTATCTGTAATTGCAGCCATGGCAAAAAAATATGATGCACTAGAGCAATCCCCTTCCACTATGTATTCTCTACCTTTATATTCTCCCCTAGAACAATTAAGTAATTTATTATTTATATTTTCAAATTCTACTCCAAAATCTTTCATCATAAGTCTAGTTATTTCTACATAAGGTATACTTACCAAATCACCTTCAATTTCAATACTAATACCATTTTGACTACTAGGTGCAGATAGTAATAAACTTGTAATATATTGACTACTCTTATCACCTTTTATTCTAATTTTATCACCTTTTAATCCATTTGCATTAACTTTTATTGGTGGATAACCTTCCCTTTCAAGATAGTCTACTTCTACTCCCAAAGCTTTAAGAGCATCTACCAAATCTCTTATTGGTCTTTCCTTCATACGATTAATACCAGTTAATATAACTTCACCATAGCCTGTAGCTATATATGTAGGCAAAAATCTCATAGCAGTTCCCGCATTACCAATAAATAATTCTACCTTAGGCCACTTTCTTTCTATATTAGGCCTAATAATAACTTCTTTTTTTTCTTCATCTACTATAAGTTCATTTCCCAATTTTTTTAATGCTTTTATCATGTACCTTGTATCATCTGAAAAAAGCATGTTTTTAAGTATCGTTTCTCCCTTACCTTGTACTGCCAAAATTAATGCTCTATTTGCAATAGATTTTGACCCAGGTATATCTACCTCAAAAATACTTTTACCTGCTTTTTTTACTTCATAAACATTTTCCATACTACCATACTCCCTTTCAAAATTTTTCCTCCTACTTTGCTACTTTCCACAATCTAATTAATTCTTCCTTGTTTCTTATATCATTTTTTAGCTGAACTAAATATAGTTCTTCTAAATAACTTTTAAAGTTATCATTAGGTTCATATCCCATCTCTATTAGGTCTCTTCCCCTTACTAATCTTTTTATATTTTTTATCTTTTCTATATATTTTTTTACTTTATTACCAATATCTTCATTAGTAACATATATTAATATAACTATCTCTAAACTGAGGTCTTTGAGTGCTAAATAAATTTCATCATTCCCATTAGCTTCTTTGAGAAGGGAAACTCTCTCTCTACGCATATTTATTCCAAAATCATATTTTTTAATAAAATCATTACTAAAATTAAATCTCTTAAAGATAAAATCTAATTCATCTTTTTTCAAATCTTCTAACAAAACCAATAAATAAACAAGCCAAATTTCAATACTATTATCTTCAATTAAACTTTTACTTTCTTTTACTCTACTAAGACTTTTTCTCATATTTTCATCTATTTTTATATTTTCATGTATACTACTTATTATTCCAAAATCAAATAATTTATCCAATGCTTTGTCTACATTTTTTTCATTTAATATATGTTTTATCTCTGTTTTAACCCTATGCCAACTAAGCTTTTCTAAGAAACCCTCTTCTATGGCTTTTGTCATAAAGTCAAAAGTTTCAATATCTATTTCAAAATCATATCTGCTAGCAAATCTTATTGCTCTTATTATCCTTGTAGGATCTTCTATAAAACTTAGATTATGTAAAATTCGTATTTTACCTTTTTTAAGGTCTTTATAACCATTATAATAATCTATTATCCTTCCAAAATTATAATAATCAATCTCTATAGCCATGGCATTTATACTAAAATCTCTCCTGTATAAATCTTGTTTAATACTTCCATACTCAACAATAGGAAGACTTGTTGGATACTCGTAGTACTCCACCCTACTACTAGCTATATCTATTTTTTGCCCATCTTTTAGTATAACTACTGCTGTTCTAAACTCTTGGTGTTTTACTACTTTTTTAGCTCCCATTATATCACCAAGTTTTTCCGCAAATAACAAGCCATTTCCTTCTACTACTATGTCTATATCCAAGTTTTTTATTTCCAAAATAAGATCTCTAACTATACCACCTATTAAATAAGCTTTTTCTTTTCTAATTTCAGATACTTTTTCAACATTTTTTAATATATACATAAGATTTTTTGGTATTCTACTCAATATTCTTTCTTTTATTTCATTTCTTTTAGCAATTTCTTTTTTACTTTTTTTCATCTTTTGTTCATACAAAGCACGAAGTATATCTGTCCTTGTAACTATTCCTATCAAATTATCATTTCTAACTATAGGTATACGACCTATCTCATTTTCTATTACTTTTTTCTTTAACTCTTCTACTCCATCTTCTTCCTTTGCTAATATCAAATTTCTACTCATATAGGCTCTCACTGGAGCATTACTAAAGCCATGATTAATTGCTTTATCTATATCACGCCTTGATATAATCCCTACTAGTTTTTCATCTTCTATAATAGGTATTCCATTATATCCAAACCTCACCATTATTTTATGTACATCCTTTATTTTAAACTCACTTTCAACAACTTTAACTGGACTTTTCATAATATCTTTGGCTTTTTTACCACCTATTATTTTTTTTGCAAGTTTCTTTTTTATCTCTTTTTTTAAAAGTTCCAGAGGTATATTTCTAACTACAGCCGACGCAGCAAACTTATGGCCACCACCACCATAATCTTTAAGTATTTTATTCACTTCTATCTTTTTATTCTTACTTCTAGCTACAACACTAATTCGCTCATCTGTCCCAAATAAAATAAAACAAGCTTTTGCCCCTTCAAGATCCATAATTTTATTTACTAATATATCTATACCATTAAAATACTCTTTACTATAATATGTGCTTATAAAAACCGGTAGATCTGAGTATTCATAAAGCTCCCCATTTTCCATTAATTCTAGTAACATGTCAAGTTCTTGACTCTTTAAGTTTTTATCTACATATTCATTAATCATTGGCAGTTGTGCCCCAAAGGCAAGTAATCTAGACCCCATTAACATATCTAGTTCAGTTGTATTACTAAAGGTAAAGTTGCCTGTATCTTCATATATTCCCATAAGAGCTATGGTGGCTTCATAATCTTCTATTTCAATTTTTTTATTATTTTCATATATATGTTTTAGCATATGACTCGAATTAGAACCGCTTCTACTTATAAATTTATTCCTAGTCAATATATCATCATCACTTTCAAGATGGTGATCATATACTATTACTTCTACTCTATCAACTATATTTCCAAATTTACCTATACGTTTTTTATTAGCTGTATCAACTACAATAAGTCTAGTTACTTTATTAAGATTTATTTCACTAGCTCTGTACATATTAAGATAATCCTGATATAAATTAGCAAGAGATTTTACATTTGGACTAAGATCTCCAGAAAATACCAAGAAAGCTTCTGGATATAATTTTTTTGCAAGCACCATAGAAGCAAAACCATCTAAATCTAAGTGTATATGACTAGTAATAATATCCATATGCCCTCCTTTTAATATGCCAATAATGAACTACAATTTAGCCCTTCTCTACAAATAAGGTAAGAATTATCTTGCCATTTAATAAGTCCCTCTTTCAAATTATAAACTGTATTAAATCCATAAATCTTCATCAAATCCATTGTATATGCTGTCCTTCTTCCACTTCTACAGTATAGCAAATAAGTTTTATCCTTATCCATCTTTAATAATATATCCTCAAAATCATATTGACCAAATTCAATAAGTTTTGCTCCTCTAATATGAATTTTATCAAACTCCTCTTGGCTTCTTATATCAAGAAGTATATTGTTTTCATCTTCCATTAACTTTATAAAATTACTATTTCCTACATTTTCAAATATATTCATACTTCCTCCTTAGTTTATTTTATATGAAAATTAAAAATTTTACTAGTATTATACCCTTAAAAAATTATGTTTATTATATATTTAACTCATTAACTATTTATATATTGTTTTTATAGATATTTTTATTAACAAAGATTTTTCCATGAAAAAACAGATTTAATAAAGGTTTTAAAAATAATTTAGAAAAAGTAGGTAATTTGGCAAAAGTATATGTTAGATACAAAGTTGATTGATATTTAATTTATGAAAAGTTTCAGATAAAAAATAAAAAAATTATAAATTTTATACTAATTTATTCTTGAATTTTAAAAAAAATTCTCGAAATCACTTTAAAATAAGGGTTTTTTAATATACAAAAGTCTTTAATATTTACTTTCTTTATTTTATAGAGTAGTATAATTAACAAGAAAAAAATATAATTAAAACTATTAATCAATTATTTAATAGTAACTCTAATCTTTATATAAATTAAAGATATTATTAAAAAGTAGTTTTTATAGATTTTTTCCCTTTGCTACCTTCTACACACAAGTGGAGAAGGGTTTTATATTGGTTAATTAGTTAGTTAGTTATTTTATCCAAACATAAAAATATAGAATTAGTAAATTATTCGAATCTATTCCATAGGCAAACAAGGAAGTTGTAAAAGCGTACTTCTTAGCAGAACTAAAACCTTCAAATATAATTTCTATACAAAATATATTTTTATAATTCGTAATTTTATGAAAAAATTTATTATAAGTTCCTAATTTAATTTTTTTTTAAATAATTGAATTTTGCCATAGATAAAAAAGGATGAAATATTAAATAAATAATAAACGAGCACAAAATTTTTATAACAAGGATGTACATAATGAACACTATTTTAAAGGAAGAAATTTGGTCTATATGGAATGAATATAAAAAATTAAATAGGGTTGATGACAAAAAATCCTATGACTGTCTTGTTAATCTTATAAATACACTAAAGAAAAACTCTTTAGAAGATTATTTTGCCAAGGAGTTTTGCGAAAAGTATCTCGATATAGATTACAATATAAACATTAGGCACGTACTGAAGGTAGAGATTCTCTATCCCTATCTGTTAAAATCTCTTAGTAGAGTGAGAATGCCAGAAGTTAGATATCTAGCTCAACTAGGTTGGGACACAAGTACAAGAATGAAAATTATAGAAATATTAAACTTAGATAAAGAAGTTAACCTTTATGAAGTATTGTTAAATATTGCTTATGAAAAAAATCCAAGAGATGAAAAAACTTTCACTCTCTTATTAACACACCATTTTGAAACGTTATGGTATGCTAAAGGTAGTTTACCTCAAAGGTTAAATTTGAATCTAAAATTAATAAAAAAGAGTTTAGATAGGCTAGAAGATTTGCTAACCAATATTAATACTGATTATCTCAACAAAAAAGTTTTTTTAAATTACTTTTATCATAAAAAATTATATGATACTTGGGAGAGCTATATTAAATCCAACTCTAAAATAAAATTTGATAAGTGGTTAAAAAAGGAAGGAATAGAATTACATATTTAACCATTGGCTTTTCTAATTTGATTAGAATATAATATACCTGAAAAGTTGAGGTGATTTTATGAAATATGATAGTGCTAGTTGGCATTTTGATTCTGATTTCCCTTTAGAACTTACTATTGAAAATGCAGGAACACATATGGGATTTTATATGGCTTTTATAATAAACAATAATCTTATTGGTGATTTACATAAGAATATATCTCAAAAAGGTATAGAAGAGGTTATTCAAAAAAAAATTACTGGACGTGATTTTTTATTTAAATTTTGCCAAGGAAAAATTGATGATAATGATTTAAATGAATTAGCCTGTAAATTTACTGAGTTTTATTATCTTACTGGTATATATTTAGAAGATTATACTAGACTACTAGGAAATAAACATCAAAGTATATATCATGTTGATGATACTTGGGAAAATTACAAAATAATAAAAGAAGAATTAACCTTAAGGTATAAGGAGTGGGAACTTAGTAATTATTAAAACTCAACTTAACTACTTAAACCTTTGGAACTATAGAAAAGCAAAGCTTAATTAGATTGTAAACTTCAATATCTTCTTAGTTAAATATTTCTATATAGGAAATGTAGATTAAGTTAGGATGCCATACTTAAAATTGGGAGTCATCTGAGCTCTTAGGGGGGAACTTTAAAACTTATTAAGTATAATAATTGCTTAATTTTATTTTTTGTACCTTCTCCTATTTTAAAGAAACCAAGAAAAATAACCTATATACGCTTGGATTTTTAATGAATAAGTACTACTAATACATATTTATCTAAACCACTTCTAAGAAACTCCCTTCTCTGCTTAGGAGTGAGTTTAATCTGGAGGGATTTAATTCTTATCTTGCTTAGGAATAAAATATTCTCCAATTATTTCCATTAAAAATTGGTAAGTTTTATCCATCAAGCAAAACTCGCTTTGTTTGCAATCTACTAGAAGAGTATTAGATAGAGTATATAAGTGCCAATAATATTGTTAAAATATTAAATATAAAAAGGTTACAGGGATAGAAGTATTATACTACGTCAAAGGAAAAATAATAAAAAGTTTGACTATTCAAGCTAAATTTTTCTTTATTTTACAAAAATTATTCAATTAAGGATATCATTTAGATTCTGCCATAAGAAAATATATTAAACCAATATTTAGAATTTGATAGTCAAAATATTTGATTAAAAAGAAGGCTATAAGTTTTGATTTAATCTAAAATATTTCAATTTATATCATTAGCACAACCTATAACTTAATTTTTTTGTCTATAATAAAATCTAAACTAAAATCTACTTAGAATAATTAAAAACATAAGACATCCATAATACTATTTTTAAATTAAGCCTTTAAAAACAAGCCTTTTTTAGCAATTAAAAAATATCAAAATAATATTCTTTTAGAATTCATATCTTTTATCTAGTGTAATATTTTTATACTTATTATACAAAAGGAGGGTACATGAAAAAATTTATACTTATGATGATTTTACTATTATTTGGGAGTTGTGGAGGGAATAGAGATAATATTGATTTAGATCCACCACAGATACCAATAGTTTATGGTGTAGAAGAAAATGGTTACTATGAAAAGGAAGTTGTTATAAAAATTGAGAAGGAATCTGATGTAACTTATGAATTATTTATCAACGACACACTTTACAAAGAAGGAACTCCATACAAAAATGATGGAAAAAAAAATTTAAAAATACTTGCAAAAAAAAATTCAAATAATTTAATTATCAAAAAAGAGGTTAACTTTACAATTAACTCCTCTACCCCATTACCCCCAATGATAAATGGTGTAACTAATAATGGTATTTTCCCTACAGGAACTATTATTACTTTAAAAGAAATAATAGGGCAAAAAACAGACGTTTATCTAAATAATACCCTTTATCAAATAGGAACACCTATTACCAATGATGGAAATTATAAACTAGAACTTATAAGCACTAATCTTTCAAACAAAAAAACAGTTAAAAAAACAATTAATTTTACCCTTGTTCATAGTAGTTTCCCAATGCCTCAAATAGTCGGTGTAGTCGATGGCTATATATATAATAAAGAAGTTTTTATTGATATTGACAATAGAGTAGAAGAAATTACCTATAAACTAACTATTAACGGCAAAGAACATGATTTTAAAAAAAGTTATAAATCAGAAGGGGTCAATAAGGTAGTCATAACTGGAATGGACAAGTTAGGAACAAAACTGCTAACTTCTCTCGTATTTATACAAGACTTTTCTGGACCATCTATTCCTAGTATAACAGGTGTTGCAGAAGGGGAGTATTACAAAAGAGCAACTATCAACTTTAATAATGAATTAGGTACTAATTATATAGCTACCTTAAATGGAAATCCTTATATTCCTAATACTCCCATAAAAAAAGAAGGAAAATATACCTTTAAAGTAGAAGCTATTAAAAATGGAAAAAGTATTTCCAATTCAGTAAATTTTTTTATTAGTAAAAAGGATTTCATCATAAAGAGTTACTTTGATAATGAAGAGCTTATTGCTATTTTTACCAACCAAGATGCTAATAAAAAAAGAAGTAAATCAGAAGATAGAATTGTTATTAACTCCAATATAAATACAAATTCAGTGGTTATTAATAAAGTAGAGGGAAATATAGAATATATAGATTTTCAATCTAGTTTTGTACCAAAAAAACATGTTGTCAATAATAGATTCTCTCCTAATATGATTAGTACAAGTATAAGTTCATCTAAAATAGGAGATAAAAGGAACTTTAACGTACTCAGTTTGAATGCAGATAATAGAAAAAATACTAATCAATATATTGACTTTGAGCTTATCACTTTAAATTACGATAAAGAAGAAAAAAGACAAATTAATATATGGGTTGATTCAAAAAACAAAGATAGTTTACCTAAGGAAAAGGCTCAATACTTAGCTGACAAGTTTCTAAAAGAAGATACAAAAGAAGATATTTATGCTTGGCTAACAAATATTTTTGGCAAAGAATGGGTAGATAGAAATGAAACTCTTAGTGGCTATTCATTTATAAAAGGAACTGGAGAAATAGACATTTTATTATACAAAATGAATTCAGTAGATAGTTCTAGAGGAAAATATCTAGGGTACTTCTCTCCTAAAGACAATTATAAAAAAATCTATAGTGACAATAGTAATGAAAGTATCATGTTTTATTTGGATTTAGAAGCTTATTTAACAAAAAATGGTAGAAATATTATTACAAGTACACTCGTACATGAGTTTTACCACATGATTAATTTTTATCAAAAAAATGTATTGCGAACTAATAGAGCTTATATAGATTCATGGTTAAATGAAATGTTAGCTTTAATCTCTGAAGATCTCCTTTCACATAAGCTAGGTATTCCAGGACCTAGAGGAGTTGTAGGTGCTCATAACGTAGCTAGAGGCCTTGCCTATGGAAGACTTGCTGAGCTAAATGGGTACAACTCTTTTGATGTAAATGATTCTGATGGTTCCTTCGAAATCATTGACTATTCTATTGCTTATGCTTATGGAGCCTATTTACTTCGTAATTATGCTAACCAAGACCTTACTTTTTTGAGGGATATAGTTCATAATGATAAACTTTCATTTGATGCTATAGAATACTCTCTTAAGAAACATGGGTATACTAATGTAACTTTTGAAGATACTGTTAGAGATTGGGGTATAGCAAGTATGATTTCTGATAATGTTTATAAAGGTAGCAAAAAATATCACTATAATAATAAAGTGACTCCTAAACTAAACAATATTGAGTATCCACTAGGACCTGTCAATTTATTTAATTATTATATTAAACCTACCCTTTATGGAACAAATCAAAACCAGAGCCCTATACTAAGTGGTGGAGCTAATATATACTATAAATTAGGTAAAAACCTTATAGGTTACAATGAATTTTCAGGAAATTTACCTAAAGGTGTGGACATTAGCTTAGTTTTAAAAGATAATATTAACGGCTTTAATGAAGTAAAATCTAATTTATTACAAAAATCAATAATATTTGTTAATGATTAAAAAATTAAATTTGATAATCAAAACACTTGATTTTTTAAGTAAAATTTGTTATTATATATTATAGATTCAAATGTAGGCTATTTATAGCTTATATGCCCTAATATATTTTTGCTCTTTTGAGCATACCCTATTAAAAGAGGTCAGATAATTGGCCTCTTTCCCTTTTGGTCATTTTTTCAAGGGAAAATCTGTTTAATCAAGTAGAAGAAATGGGATAAATGTTCCTGATTCAAGTGAAAAAACTTTACAAATTATTCTATGGAGGAAGTCAAAACTAAAAAGAGACTTAAAGAGCTTATTGCTCAAGAAGAAATGACTAGTAGGGAATAAAAAACTTGACCTAAAAGGGTCAAGTTTCAGCATTTTTACTTTAATTTAAAATATAATCCTGCTAATGGAGGTATATTTATGAGAATAGAATTTTCTCTATTATGAGCAACTATTTTTTCACTGCTTCTACCTCCTTGATTACCTACATTACTTCCAAAATACATACCTGAATCTGAATTAAATATTTCTTCATAATATCCTTCTTTTGGCACACCAACTCTATAATCCATATAAACACTAGGTGTAAAGTTAAATATTCCTATTATACTATTCCCTTTTCTATCTTTTCTAACAAAAGATATAATAGATTTTTCATAGTCATTAAAATCTATCCATTCAAAACCTTCTCCAGTAAAATCTAGTTGATATAAAGGACTATTTTCTTTATATACTCTATTTAAATCCTTAACAAATTTTTGTAATTTCTTATGAGGCTCCCATTGCAAAAGATGCCAATCTAGACTTTGATTACAATTCCATTCTGACCATTGACCTATCTCTTGACCCATAAAAAATAGTTTTTTTCCCGGATGAGCAAAAGCATATGTATAAAATACTCTTAAATTAGCAAATTTCTGCCAATTATCTCCAGGCATCTTATTAAGTAATGAACCCTTTCCATGAACTACTTCATCATGGGATATTACTAACTTAAAATTTTCTGAAAATGCATATACTAATGAAAAAGTTAAATCATGTTGGTGATATTTTCTATATATTGGATCTAATTTGATATATTCTAGAGAGTCATTCATCCACCCCATGTTCCATTTCATACTAAATCCCAAACCATCTAAGTATGTTGGTTTACTAACACCTGGAAAAGCAGTAGATTCTTCTGCTATGGTCAAAACTCCCGGATAATATTTATGAGCTATAGAATTAAAATACTTTATAAATTCAATAGCTTCTAAGTTTTCCCTTCCACCATATTGATTTGGCACCCATGCTCCACTTTCACGACTATAATCTAAATACAACATACTAGCCACAGCATCTACTCTCAAACCATCTATATGGTATTTATCTAGCCAAAACAAAGCATTTGATATTAAAAAATTCTTTACTTCATTTCTACCAAAATTAGGAATAAATGTCCCCCAGTCCATGTGCTCACCTTGTCTTGGATCTTCATGCTCATATAAAGCTGAACCATCATATCGACCTAAAGCAAAATTATCTTTTGGAAAATGTCCTGGAACCCAATCTATTATTACACCAATATTATTTTGATGTAGCTTATCTATTAAAAACATAAGTTCTTCTGGTTTCCCAAATCTACTTGTTGCTGAATAATACCCTGTTACTTGATATCCCCAAGACTCGTCTAATGGATGCTCTGCCACTGGCATTAATTCAACATGTGTATATCCTTGTTCTTTTACATATTCTACCAATTCATTTGCATAATCTTCATAGGTTAAAAATTCATTATTTTCCTTTCTTTTCCATGAACCCAAATGAACTTCATATACAGACATTGCTTCTTCTAACCAATTGGTCTTTTCTCTATTTTTCATCCATTCTTTATCTTGCCAATTATGTTTTTTATCTAATTCATAAATTATACAGGCATTATTTGGTCTTTTTTCCATAAATTTTGCATAAGGATCTATCTTTTTTAGTATATGCCCTTCCTTTGTTTTTATCTCAAATCTATACATATCTCCCTCTGTTAAATTTGGAATAAATATCTCCCAAACTCCCGAAGCTCCTCTTGATCTCATCAAGTGACATCTTCCATCCCAATTATTAAAACTTCCAATTACACTTACTCTTTTTGCTGCTGGAGCCCAAACTGCAAAATGAACTCCTTTTATTCCTTGATGTTCAATAAGGTTAGCACCTAATTTTTCATAAATTCTATGATTATTTCCTTCACCAAAAAGGTGTAAATCATATTCACTTAGAACAGGTAAAAAACTATATGGATCCTTTGTTGTATATCTATCACCATAGTAATAATCATATTCTATAAGATATTCTACTACTTTTTTTCCCTTTATCTTTCCTTCAAAGAGTCCTTCATCTGCAATTTTATTTAACATATGATTTTCTTTACCTATCAAAATCTTTACCTTTTCTGCAAAGGGGTTAAATACCCTAACAACCAACTCTTCCTTATTTAACTTATGCATGCCCAAAAGTGAAAATGGATCTGCTGTATTACCATGTATTATATTTTCAAGTTCACTCTGTGATAGTATCTTTTTCATAAAACCCCCTCAATCTTCATTTTTATGCCCTTTATAAATTATTTACATTTTTTTACCTTTTCTCATTTAACTTTTTTACTATGTTAAAGAAGTTATTAATCTATAATAAAGTTAATAGAACCTTAAAAGTTATATGTTAAAAGCATTCTTCTTCCCTCAAACTCCCTAATTCCAAATATCCTTCTACTATTAAAAATAACCTAATTTAAAAATCATTTATAATCTTATAACTTATACTTTTATTTGAAAAATAGTTTAATAATAAAAACCTATACAAATAGGAGTTTTTTATTAGAGAAGTAGAAGTATTCAACAGTTAAAGGAACCAACTTCTCTTCTATGTTAATCTTTAGGTTGTCCACTTTTCCAACTTTTCAAAAGTTTTTCCCTTACAAAATAGTTTCTAACAAATCTTACTTACTTTAAAATATGATAATATAAAAAAAATACTTGATATTTTTCCATGAGCAATCTTTTAAAGCTTTATTCCTTTATAACTTTCTTTTGAGAAATAGTCTAAGTCTAATTCAATTCTTAATTATCTCTTTTTTCTATTTATGTTTTATTCTTAACATTTAAGTATACCACTCGGTATATACAAAGTCAATTTTACAAGTATAATTTTTTTATGTGTTTATACCATTTTGTCACTCTATATTAACAAAGTTCTAAAAAAATATTTTATTTATTTTTTACTTCTTTTGCCAACACTACTCTTTAATATATATTAAAACTTCAAATTTAAACTAACAATTTAGGATACAAAAAAATGATAGTCTAACACTATCATTTCATTGTACACACAAGTCCTAAAATAATTATAACCTTAAATTAATACTCATCTCTTAATGCCAATGGCATTACTATATATAAGAATTTATCATTTGCTTCATTCTTAACTAGCACTGCTCCACTAGAATTAGACATGTTTACTATTGTTTTTTGATTTTTATCTAAATTACTCAAATAATCTAGTAGATATTTTACATTAAGCGATAATTTCAAATCTTCTCCTTCTCTTTCAAGAGAAAGTTCTTCTCTTATTCTAGCACTATCAGAAGCACCAGTAATAACAAAATTATTATCTAAAAGTTGAAATAAAGCACTATTTTTAGATTCGTTATTATTTTTAACAAAAACTTGTACTCTTTTTAAAACAGAGATAAATTCTTCTGTATTCACCTTTACTTTTTTGTTATATGCAGTATTTTCAAATATACCCCTATAATCTGGGAATGATAAATCTACTACTCTAGAACTTAATGTTACCTTCTCTATTTCAAATCCTACTTGATTTCCTGAATACTTTAAAACTACAAACTCATCTGCAACACTTTTAAGAGTTTTTATAAGAGCTTCAACTGTATTAAGTGGAAGACTTATTTTTGTAGAGCCTGCCATTGCATCTTCTAATTTTTCTTCTATATAAACTAATCTATATGTATCCGATGCAGCCATTTGTATTTTTCCATACTCAAGCTCAATTCTAACTACATTAATTGCCGGATTTTCATTTGTTGTTGCACTTGCAAATTTAACTTTTTCCAACATGTCTATAAGTAAATCTTTACTTATTTCATATTTTCTTCCTTCTCCTACACCATTAATCTTAGGATATTCACTAGCATCATAAGTGCTAAATTCTGAAGATGAATTTTCCGTCTCTATTACCAAAATGCCATTTTCTTCAATTAATTGTACTTCTTCATCATCTATTTCCTTTAAATACTCGTCTACCAATTGATGAGTAAAAACAATCTCCCCTTGACTAATAATTTTACCAAATAGGTAAGATTCTATATTTAATTCCATATCGGTTCCTTTAAGAGTTATCTTATCATCCTTTGCCTCTAAGTATACTCCTGAGATAACAGGTCTAATTTTATTTTCACTAACTGCTTTTTCAACAATCCTTAGCGCTTTTAAAAATTTATTCCTGTTTACTTTTATATTTAGCATTAGTCCTCCTATCTATTTTATAGCTTCTTCTAAACTCTCATAAATATCAAAGAACTTTGTAAGTCTAGTCAAGTCAAATATCTTCTTAACACTCACAGGTAAATTTACCAATTTCAATTCCCCACCATTTTTTTTGACTTCTTTTAATAAAGCCACTAATACTCCTAATCCTGATGAATCCATATAATTTACTTTGGTCAAATCGATAATAAGTTTCTTTTTATCTGCTTCTACTAATTTATTTAATTCTTTTTTCAAATCGATAGAAGTATACACATCTACTTCTCCTATTATCTTTACTAATAAATATCCATTTTCAAGTTGATTAGTTTCCGTTTTCATCTTTCACCTCTATTATCTCAAATATTCTCTTAACTGATCACTGTATTTTGTTCTAAGTTTTTCAAGAGTTTTTTTCTCTATTTGTCTTACTCTTTCTCTAGTTATATCAAATTGTTGTCCTACTTCTTCAAGAGTATGTATCTTCCCACCAGCTAGTCCATATCTTAAAGTTAATATCTCTTTTTCTCTAGGTTTTAATTGATTTAGTATTTTATTAATTTCTTCTTTTGCTATTGAATCTAAAACCTGATTTTCAAGTGATTCATCATCATCTTGACTAATAGTATCTTCTAAATAAATATCATCGCCAATAGCAGCATTTAAAGAAAGCATATCTTGAAATTCAAGCATTACTTTCTGTATCTTTTTTTCACTAAGCCCTGTGCCCTCTGCTATAGCTTCTATAGATGGATAAGAACTATTTGTAGTAATATGACTCATTATGAATTTATTTACTTTATTCAAAATATCATGCTTATAAGAAGGAATTCTAATTTCTCTCCCTTTGCTAATAATAGCTTTTGTTACCGCCTGTTTTATCCACCAAACAGCATAAGTCGAAAATCTATAGCCTTTTTCTGGATCAAATTTATCTATAGCATGTATAAGCCCAAAATTTCCTTCACTAATTAAGTCTATAAAACCTAACCCTTTATTAGTATAATTTTTCGCAATATTTACCACTAATCTAAGATTAGATAGTATCAAAGTTTGTTTTGCTTCTTTCTCTCCTCTTTTAGCTTTACGAAGCAAACTTTGCTCTTCCTCTTTTGTTAGTATTTCATATTTTCTTATATCCTTTAGATATAACGAAACCAAATCTTTTTCTTTATCCACAGATTTCACCACTTTTTCCTTGTTAGAATTTCAACTCTTACCCCTCAATCATTTCATTTTAAAACTCTTCTTTTAGTTCCCTTTCCATTAAGAACCTTAATATTTCTTCTATTTTTTTACCCTCATAAACAACTTTGTATGTTGCTTCAATTATAGGCATGTCTATGCCTTCTTTTTGTGATATTTCCCTTACGGCTTTTAGTGTTGCTACTCCTTCTGCTACCATGTGCATACTAGCAAGTATATCTTCTAATTTTTCGCCTTTACCTATACGTTCACCAAAGTGTCTATTTCTACTATGCTTACTTGTACAAGTTACTATAAGGTCACCCATACCACCTAAACCAGCAAAACTTCTTTCACTAGCTCCAAAGTATTTACCAAATCTTGATATTTCAGCTAATCCTCTAGTTATAAGAGCTGCTCTTGAATTATCTCCATATCCAAGTCCATCAGCAATTCCACTTGTTACTGCAATACAGTTTTTAAGTGCTCCACCAAATTCAATACCTACTATATCTTGACTAGTATATACTCTAAAATAATTTGTATTAAATAATTCCTGTACTAATTCACTTCTTTCTTTGCTTCCTGCTGAAACTATTGCTGAAGGAAGTTCCTTAGCAACTTCTTCTGCATGAGTTGGTCCTGATAATATTACTATATTTTTGTGATATTTTCCCAAAATCTCATCTTTTATTACTTCAGACATTCTCATACCAGTACTAAGTTCAATACCTTTTCCAGTATTAATAAGTGTTACATCATCTCTAAGTTGATTTGATATCTTATTTACAACTGTTCTTAAAACTTGACAAGGTACTGAAAAAATAAGGTATTTTGCTCCATCTAGAATATTATCTAATGAATTTGTAACTGTAAGGTTTTCAGGAAATACTGACCCTTCTAGGAATAATGTATTTGTTCTTTCTTCCTGAAGTTTTTCTGCTTTTTCTTTATTATGTTCCCACATAATTACTTCGTGACCTTTTTTGGCAAGAAGTATAGCAAGTGCAGTTCCCCAGCTTCCGGCTCCCATTACTACTACTTTTTCCATATTAACTCCTTTTATTTCTTGTAAAATTTATTTTCTGTACCATTTAAAAGTCTCTTTATATTTGCTCTATGTTTAAAGATTATATATGAACCCAAAATTGCACTTATAAAAAATACTCCATTGCTGTCAGAAACATAACTGTTCACTGGCATAAAAAATATTAATGTTGGTAACAAAACAGAAGATACAATAGATCCTAGTGATACAAATTTTGTAATCCCCACAACAACAAAAAATGTTAACAAAGTTATTAACATTGGAATAGGAGCTAAATATAAAAAAATTCCTAAACTAGTTGCTACTCCCTTTCCACCTTTAAAATTTAAAAATGGTGAAAAGGTATGCCCCACTACAGCACTTACCCCTAATAAAACTAGTGTATTACCTCTAAGACCCAATAATGCTCCTATATATAATGGTAAAAAGCCCTTTAAAGCATCTAATACTAATACTAATATACCAAATTTAGCACCTAATACCCTAAAAGCATTTGTTGCTCCACTATTGTTACTTCCGTGTTCTCTAATATCTATACCTTTAAAACCTTTACTAACAAAAACTCCATTTGGCAAAGATCCTGAAAAGTATGCTAATATAAATAAAATTATTAATTTCATTTTTCCTCCGTTAAATTCTAGTAATTCTACTTACTAGCTCTACATGGTTTGTTTGTGGGAACATATCAACTGGTTGTACTTTATCAAGTTTATATCCATGTTGACTTAGAATATACATGTCTCTTGCGAAAGTAGAAGGGTTGCATGATATATATACTATCTCTTTAATCCCACCTCTAGCTATTGATTTTAAGACACTTTCTTCTATCCCTTTTCTCGGAGGGTCAAACATGATTCCTTCTACCCTCTCACCTTCCTCTAATAATGTATGAATTTTCTCTTCAACTTTGCCATTAACAAATGAAACATTTTCAATTCCATTTTCTTTTGCTGTTTTAATTGCGTCTTTAGTCGCAGATTCTACATATTCAATTCCATATACCTTCTTAGCTTTTTTAGCAAGCAACATCGCAATAGTTCCTGTTCCGCTATATGCATCAACTATTACTTTATCTTCTATATTTCCAAAGTATTCTATTCCTAGTGAATAGAGTTTTTTTGTTTGTTCTATATTAATTTGAAAAAAAGATAGTGGCGAAATATTAAATTTAATTCCAAACAACTCTTCCTTCAAATATTCTTCACCATAAAAAAGTATATTTTCTTCACCCATAGCAAAATTTCCTTTTTTGTTATTAATACTTATATATACTGATTTTATATTTTCAAATTTTTCTATTACTTTTTTCAAAGCAAATTTTAATTTACTATTTTCCTTCCCTTTAATTACTATTACAATCATTAAATGTTCCAAAGTGTTTTTTCTAACCATTACATGCCTTAATAAACCTTCGTGGCTCTTTTCATTATAAACACCTAGTTTTTGTTTATTAAACTGTAATTTCACTTCTCTCAATACCTCTTGAACATCTAAACCTTGTAACCAATTTTCTTTTGTCTCAAAAATATCATGGCTTTTTCTTTTATAAAAACCACTTATAATTCTTCCATTGATTTTTCCAAATGGCTCAATTATCTTATTTCGATAGTTATAAGGATTTTCTGCTCCAATAGTATCAAATATTTGATAATCTTCTAATTTCCCTATTCTTTTAAGTACATCTTCAGTCATTATCTTTTTATATTTAAGCTGTTCTTCATATTTAATCATTGCAAAGTCACAACCTAAAAAATCTTCAAAAGAAACTTTACTCAAATCACTTATTCTATCGATAGAAGGTTTAATTATTGCTTTTATAAGTCCTCTACAATGACTTTTTTTCACTGAAATAATCTCCACTTCTACTTCATCACCAGGTATACTCATAGGGACAAATATAACCATGTCATTATAATAAGCTAAACTCTCTCCACCAAAAGTCATTTTTTCAATGTATAGTTTAACTATATCTCCAATTTTTAACATTTTTTCCTCTCTAGTGTCGTTTTTAAATACAAAACGATATATAATTATACAACTATTCCTCTTGCAAGTCAAATTTTATTCGACTTTAATATACTTAACTTCTTTAATATCTATCATTTGAAGTTTTTCTCTACTAATTTTTTCTACATTAGTTAAATCAACTTTTTCATCAATTTCAAGTTTAATACGACTAATATCTGCATTAATTTGGTTATTTTGCCTAACCAATTGATTTTTATAATCGGTCAATTTAACCTTTTCAATTAAACTAATCAAATATAAAAAACCAAACATCAAATTAAAAACAAATAAAAATATTAATAAATAGTAGGAATTCTTACTCTCTAAAAATTTATTTAAATGTTTTAATTTATTCATACTAATCTAACCTTTCACAAACTCTTAATTTTGACGAGTGAGCTCTATTATTATCTTCTAGCTCCTCTCTACTCGGTTCTATTGGTTTTCTTGTAATCACTTTTACTTTAGCTTCTTTACTACATACACATATTGGTATTTCTGGAGGACACTCACAATCTTTAGCAAGGTCTCTAAATTCATTTTTTACCATTCTATCTTCTAAAGAATGAAAGGTTATTATTGCTAAACGTCCCTTCGGATTCAATAAATTTACTGAACTATCTATAGCTTTTTTAAGTACATCTAATTCTTTATTAACTTCTATTCTAATTGCTTGAAAGGTTTTTTTTGCTGGATGTTTTTTATGTTTTCCCTTTATACAGCTTAAAATAATTCCAACTAAATCATCAGTGGTTTCAATGGGACTCTCTACTCTTTTTTCCACTATAGCTCTAGCAATTCTTCTAGAATGTCTTTCTTCACCATATTCATATATTACACGTGCTAATTCTTTTTCATCATACTCATTAACTACTTCATAAGCTGACAAAGGATTATCTCTATTCATACGCATATCAAGTCTTGCATTATACTTATATGAAAAACCTCTTTCGCCATCATCTAGTTGCTTTGATGAAACTCCAATATCCATAAGAATTCCATCTACTTTTTCATAACCTGCCAAGTAAATAACACTTTCTATATTGGAAAAATTATCTTTAAATATTTGAAATTTTCCTTTAAATCTCTCTAACCTTTTACTTGCATAATCAATTGCTACTTGATCTTGATCTATGGCTATTAATCTTCCTTTATCTGATAATCTTTCTAGTATTCCTTCAGAGTGACCTCCTCCTCCTAATGTACAGTCTACATAGATTCCATTAGGGTTTAATACTAAATTATCAAGTGTTTCATAATAAAGTACTGGAATGTGATAATCTTTTTTCTTCTCCATACTTTCTCCTTCTCAATTTTATCAACATATTTTACACCTTTTTCAAAAAAAAAGCAAATATTACTACCTTCCTATCCCCTATGGTTATTTAATTTTTTAAATATCTTAAAAGAAAAAAGCAAGTTACTCTATACTTGCTTTAATACTTTTATCCTCTCCAACTATTCCCTTTATTATCTTTCCTGTTCTCAAATTTTCTACTTTTATCTCTTCTCCTTCATCACCTGATTCTAGAGAATTTCCATTATCAGTAATATACATATTATTAAACTGTATATAAATAGTAACTCTATCTCCTACTTTGATTAATGTATTCTTAATCAAATCATTTTGACTAAGTTTATTACCACTTAATATATCTCTTATAAAAACATAACCTTCTTTTAAATTATTACTTTTTAATTTAGTTTCAGTATAAACAAATTCTTCTTCTACTTCTACCAAATCTTCCCTATATATATCGCCTTTTTTTACATCTTTTTTTAAAGTATAATCCCTAATTATCTTTCCAATTTTAACATTTATTGGTATTTGATATACTTTTTCATCTCCATTATACACTAAAAGTTCCAATGATTTATTTCCTAATTCCCTCTTAAAATTGTTGTTCACAATATATCTAAGACTTCCTACAGGCATCTTCAGAGTATCTCCCCCACCAATTGTAACTAAATAATCATAATCAGTATCTTGATATATTATTTCCAACTGTTTTTTTACTTCTTCAACTAAAAGTTTTTTATCTACACTTTGATAAACTCTTTCTACTATAACTTTTTCTGGTACATTTATTTTTCCAAGTATTTTTTTATCTAATCTACTTTCAATATCTACTTTTCTTACAATCATTTTTCCACCAGGAACTTGAATATTCCCCAGTTGAATCTTTTCTAATTTATCAAGTAACCTTTCGTCACTAGTCCATACAATATTTTTCATAGTTACTTTTGCATCTATTACTTTTACATTTTCAAGTATTTGCAAAGCAAAAATATTTTTATTGAAGCACAAAAATGATAGTAAAACTATCATTTTTAAAATTCTATTCAAATCAATCATTTATTAACCTCTTTTTAGGTTGTTTGCCGCTTGTAGCATCTGATCTGCTGTGTTTATCGTTTTTGTATTTACTTCATACGCCCTTTGAGCTGCAATCATATCAACCATTTCATTTACAATTTTTACATTAGAAGTCTCTAAGCTATTTTGTAGTAATGTTCCAAAGCTGTCTTCCCCAGGTTCTCCAGTTACAACATCTCCAGAAGCTTCTGTTTGTTTGTATAAATTCTTTCCTACATTTAATAATCCTGTTGGATTAATAAAATTAGCTAACTCTATTGTACCTAACTCTTGTACATCTCCATCAACTTCTACTGTTACTATACCTTCTTGACTAACGTCAAAGTTTTCCGAACCTTGTGGTATCGTTATATTAGGCTCTAAAAAATATCCATCACTTGTTACCAAGTTTCCATCTCTATCTGCATTAAAAGAACCGTTTCTAGTATAAGCTATAGTCCCATCTGGCATAGTTACTTGGAAAAATCCATTTCCTTCTATTGCTATATCAAAAGGGTTCCCAGTTTGTTTAAAGTTCCCTGTTGTAAATAATTTTTTAGTTCCTACAGTTCTTACCCCAGTACCTATTTGCAATCCTGTAGGATTTCCTCCACCTTCACCTCTACCAGGTGCAGTTTTTGTTTGATACATCAAATCTTGGAAATCTGCTCTACTTTTTTTAAATCCATTAGTATCTACATTTGCCAAGTTGTTTGATATTACATCCATGTTTACTTGTTGTGCGTTCATTCCCGTCGCTGCTGAATATAGCGATGTCATCATAATTGATCAACTCCCATTTTAGTTTCCCCAGTTTTTTCTCAATATAATCTTCGACATTACTATATAAAAACTTTACAATTATTTTCCTTCTTTAAACAATTCTTTTATACCACCTAATGAACTTAAAACAGAACTAGATTCAAATGGCATAAATACAACTTTATCTCCTTCATTTCCACTAATATTTTTAAATGCTTCTATATATTTTAATGCTACTAAATAATTAGCTGGGTCTTTTTCATCACCAAGTGATGCCGAAATTCTTTTTATTGCTTCTGCTTCTGCTTCTATAACTTTAAGTCTAGCTTCTGCTTCCCCTTCTGCTGCTAATATAGCTGCCCTTTTTTCTCCTTCTGCTCTAGCTATTTCTGCATCTCTAAATCCATGAGCATTAAGTATTCTAGCTTGCTTATCCCCTTCTGCAGTAAGTATAGCTGCTCTTTTATCCCTTTCTGCTTTCATCTGCTTTTCCATAGCAGTTCTAATTTCTCTTGGTGGAATAATATCTTGTAATTCTACTCTATTTACCTTTACTCCCCATTTATCTGTAGCTTCATCTAATATAGTTCTTAACTGACCATTAATTTGATCTCTCGAAACTAATGTTTCATCAAGAGATAAACCACCTATAACATTTCTTAATGTAGTTTGAGTCAATTTTTCTATTGCTTCTGGTAAATTTGATATTTCATAAACTGCTTTTTTAGGATCAGTTACTTGGAAGTATAATAATGCATTTATTTCTATAGTAACATTGTCACTTGTAATAACATTTTGCTTTGGAAAATCATATACAGTTTCCCTAAGTTCTATTCTATTTATTTCTTTAACATAAGGAATACTTTCTTTCCCAATATTTTTTATAAATTTCCACTTTAAAGATTTTGCATTATCTATAAAAGGAATAATTATGTTAAGTCCACTATCTAATGTTTTGTTATACTTTCCTAATCTTTCAATTATCATAACTTCTGCTTGTTTAACAACAATAATTCCTCTGAAAAAAAATGCAACTACTAAAATTAAAAATACAATTGCTAAAAATAAAAATGCCATTATATCACTCCTCTTAATCTTTTTATATACCAAATTATATATTAATAATAATACCAAGTCAAACAATGTATTTATATAATAATTATATTTGTAATATTTTCATCTTTTTCATTTTCTAATTTTTATTTTTTCTAATAATTCTTTTATTTTTTAATGATAAATTCTAAAAATAATTTTAAAAGGAAATAGTTCAAAATAAATTATTTAGATCTAGCATCGATAGTAATAGTAAATTATAAAACTTAACCACAAATTCTATCAATTTCAAATATTAAAAAATCTTAAAGCATTTAAAGCAAAAGAAGGTTAAAACCTTCTTTATAGCTAATAAACAAACGACATTATTATTTTTTTTATTATTCCTATTAAAAAATACACTATAATAGGAGCAAGATCTAATCTTGCACGACCTAAAGGTAGCAGTATTCTAAATGGACTAAGTATTGGTTCTGTTATACCATATACTAAATCTGTAAACTCATTTTTTTCAGGCATAATCCATGACAAAATTATTCTTATAATTATCAATACTTCAACTATTTTTAGTACCCAAAGTATAATACTAACCATTTATATTCCTCCTTTTTTCCCCAGTTCTTTAGCTCTAAAAAATGTTTCTAAAGCTGTTTCTATCATTGCACTTCTAACGTTATTTTTTTCCATTACTGCAAGACCAGCTGCCGTGGTTCCTCCTGGACTTGTTACCATATCCTTTAGTACCTCTGGATGCATTCCAGTTTCAAGAACCATGCTAGCTGCTCCAATAAATGTATAACAAGCTAATTCTAATGATTCTTTTTTACTTAGACCCATCTTAACTCCTGCATCACCTAAGGAATTTAATAACAAAAATACATACGCTGGTCCACTACCCGATATTGCTGTAATTATATCAAGTTTATCCTCTTCTACCCCAAGAGCCCTGCCAGTTGATTCAAGTATTCTAAGAATTTCTTCCTCTTCAAATTGAGACAAATTATATGTTGTATAACCACATATTCCCTTTCCAATTAAAGATGGAGTATTAGGCATTACTCTACAAAATTTTATCTTATCACCTAATTTTTTCCTATAATGAAATATCTTTACCCCTACCACTAAAGATATAACTATCTTTTTTTCTAGATTACACAAAGATAATTCATTTAAAACAGAATCTAATACTTGAGGTTTTATTGCTAATACAATTACATCTACATCTTCTACCAAACTTTTTATATTGCTCAAATGCTTGGCTTTTGTTTCTTTTTCAATTTTTTCTGCTGTTTTAACATTTTTTTCTACAAAATATATTTTTTCCTTCAAAAGAGATTTAATATAAGCTTGACCCATATTTCCTGCTCCAATAAATCCTATTTTCATCTTCACCTCCACATAGATAAACTTTATTTAAAGAAAAATGAAAGTTATACTTTCTTTTGAGACTGTGAACAAATAAAATTTTCTCAAAAAAGAAGTTTTTATTTATTCTTTTTTTAAGTGTACTTATATAGAAATTTTTAATTAACTTTAACAAAAGAAAACATTAAAATTTTCAGCTATTTAAACTTTTTAAGAGCGAATTTTGAAATTTAGTAACTGTAATTATTACTCTTAGTTCTTATATGAGTACTTGATTTTTAATGAATAAAGAAGGAATTATTCAAGATAGATTCCGTTATGTCTTTTAAGACCTTGTATTACTTTTGTCTTGATACAAAAGTAATAATATTTTTTTAAACCATCTATTTGTCTTCAACGTAAAGAAAGTTATATTTGAGATTGTAGACAAATAAAATTTTCTTAAAAAAAGCTTTTATTTGTTTTTTATTTAGATGTACCTATATAAGAAATTTAGATTAAGTTAACGAAAGGAACGTTAAGAATTTCAACTGTTTGAGCTCCTTAAGAGCGAGTTTTGAAATTTAGTGACTGTAGTGATTACTTAATCTTATTTCTTATATAAATACTTGATTTTTACTGAATAAGGAAGGACTTATCCAACGTAGATTCAGTTATGTCTCTAAGACGTTGTATTACTTTTGTATCAAGACAAAAGTAATAATATTTTTTCAAAAAACTAGTTGTTTGTCTTCAACCTGAGTTATACTTTCTTTTTTCTTTCTTTTTTAATCTAAAAAATAATTTTTTGCATTTTTTACATAGTCCCAACCAGATAAGATTGTGTAAAATACGGGTATTATCATCAAGTAAAAATTCAACTGACTCTTACCTAATAAAATAATCAATAGTATAGCGATCATTTGAGTAGTTGTTTTTATCTTTCCAAGATTGCCCGCTGCTATTACATCACCTTTCGATGCAGCTAAAGTTCTTATTCCCGTTACTAAAAATTCTCTTGTAATAATTATTATTACCATCCAAGCTGGTATATATGATAATTCAACAAACAACATCAATGCTGATATTACCAAGATTTTATCAGCAAGAGGATCCATCAATTTACCAAAATTTGAGACTAAGTTGTGTTTTCTCGCAAGGTATCCATCTAAAAAATCAGTAATAGATGCAATACCAAAAATGCAAAATGATATAATTCTTAGTATTAAGTTATTATCACTATATTCTAACAATATTATAAATGGGATAATTAATATTATTCTAAGTATAGTTAGTTTATTCGCTATGTTCACTCTGTACCCCCATTTTACTTTTCATTCTTTATTATTGGACCGACAAAATCATATTCAAAATTTTGTTCTATCTTTACTTTTACAATTTCTCCTTGTTTTGCAGTTCCATCATTTGTAAGTACTTTACCATCTATTTCTAGAGCTTGCCCTTTAGTTCTACCCTCTAGCATAAATTCTGATTCACTAGAAATTCCATCTATCATTACTTCTATCTCTTGTCCAATCATTTCCTTATTTTTTCTTTCTGCTATTTCACTTTGAATATTGATTAATTCTGCCCATCTTCTTTGCTTGATTTCTTCATCAACTTGATTAGGAAGGTTATGAGCTACTGTATCTTCTTCTCTAGAATACTTGAAAACTCCCACATAGTCAAATTTAAATTCTTTAACAAACTCTTTTAATTCTTCAAATTCTTCTTGAGTTTCTCCTGGAAAGCCTACTATTACTGTAGTTCTAATAGAAGCATCAGGTATTTCTTTTCTTATTTTATATAATAAATCTTTAATATCTTTTCCAGATTTTGCTCTAGCCATATTTCTAAGTATATTGTCTGATATATGCTGAATTGGAATATCAAAGTAATTACACACTTTTTCCTCTTCTTTTACTGTTTTTATCAATTCATCTGTTACTGAATTGGGAAACATGTAGTAAGACCTTATCCATTTTATGCCTTCTACTTTAACTAACTCCCTTAACAATTTAGCCAAATACTTTTGACCATATCTATCAAGACCATATTCAGTTGTTTCTTGAGCTAATAAATTTAATTCTCTAATACCCATTTTGGCAAGATTTTCAGCTTCTTTAACTATATCTTCCACACTTCTACTTCTCAATTTCCCACGTAATTGTGGTATTATACAATAAGTACACTTTCTATTACATCCTTCGGCTATCTTCAAATAAGCTGTGTGTGGATGTGTTGTAAGAATTCTTTCAGTTTCTGCATTAGCTAAAAATTCTAGACTATCACTTTTAATAACTCTTTTATCCTCCATTATTGAATCGATAATCTCTTCTATTTTATCAATATCTCCTGTACCTATTATAGCATCGACTTCTGGCATTTCAATTAATAAATCTTCAGCATACCTTTGAGCAAGACAACCTGCTACAATTAATTTTTTCAATTTTTTTTCCTTTAATTGCCCTACACTAAGTATAGTTTCTATTGATTCTTCCTTTGCATCTCCAATAAATCCACAAGTATTTACAATAACAACATCTGCTTCTTCTACCTCTTCAACAAGGGTAAACCCTCTTCTTTTCACCAATATTCCTAATAAATTTTCACTATCTACCAGATTTTTACTACAGCCCAAGCTAATAAGAGCTAATTTCATCAACCTTCTCCTTTATTACTTTAAATTCTATTTTCTCCAAACTATATAAAATTACGAGAAAATAAGCAGAGTTAACTCTGCTTATTTTTTCTCTAGTAATACTTTTCTACTTAAGTTAACTTTACCTTTTTCTGTGCTTATTACTTTTACTTCAAATTCATCTCCCACTTTAAGAACACTTTCAACATTTTCTACTCTTTTATGGTCTATTTCAGATACATGTAATAATCCTTCTTTTCCAGGTAATACTTCCATAAATGCACCAAACTTCATAATCCTAGTAACTTTACCTAAATAAACTTGATCAATTTCTATCTCTTTTACTAAATTTTCTATTAATTTAACAGTTTTCTTTAATTGATTTCCATCATTGGTAAATATTGCAACTTTCCCACTATCTTCTATATCAATCGTTGCTCCAGTCTCATCTATAATAGCTTTTATATTTTTACCTGCTGGTCCAATAAGCGTAGCTATCTTTTCAGGATTAATATTCATAGTATGAATTCTTGGTGCAAGTGATGAAATTTCTTCCTTAGGACTAGGAATTGCCTTTTCCATTTTTTCAATAATAAATAATCTTGCATCTAAAGCTTGTTTAAGAGCTATTCTCATTACTTCTTCGCTTATTCCTGCTATTTTTATATCCATCTGAAGAGCAGTAATTCCCTCTCTTGTTCCTGCTACTTTAAAGTCCATGTCTCCAAGATGATCTTCTAATCCCATAATATCAGTTAATACTACAAAATCCTCTCCCTCTTTAATAAGACCCATAGCTATTCCTGCAACATGTGATTTTATAGGCACACCAGCACTCATAAGTGATAATGACCCTCCACAAATACTTGCTTGCGATGATGATCCATTTGACTCAGTAATTTCTGATACTATTCTAACTGTGTATGGAAATTCGTCTTCTGTAGGCATTACGTAACTAAGTGCTCTTTCTGCAAGTGAACCATGTCCCAACTCTCTTCTTCCTGGTGCTCTCATAAATCCAGCTTCTCCAACTGAATATGGAGGGAAATTATAATGTAAAAAGAATTTTTTTCTATATTCTTCATCTAATCCATCTATAATTTGCTCATCTTCTTTAGTTCCTAATGTAGTAATTGCTAAAGCTTGAGTTTCTCCTCTAGTGAACAAAGCAGAACCATGAGTCCTTGGAATCAAATCAATTTCCATTTCAAGAGCTCTTATTTCCTCTGTGCTTCTTCCATCTACCCTATGTTTATTGTATAAAATAGCTTCTCTTACTAATTTTTTCATTAAATCATGGTAGTAGCCTTTAAACTCTTTTTCTATATCTTTTGGCAATTCTTCCTCATCACTACCTTCAAGATATTTAGCTGTAAATCCTTCTAACAACTCTTCTTCCAATCCATTCACTGCATCTTCTCTTGCTTGTTTCCCAACAGTTAAAACGGCTTCTTTAAGTCTATCTGTTCCTGCATCAACATATTCTTTTATTTCTGCATTAACTTCTTTCAACTCAAATTCATATTTTTCTTTTTTCCCAACCTCTTCAACAAAAGCTTCTTGTAAAGCACATAAAGATTTAATGTTTTTATGTCCAAACATAATAGCACCTAACATTATTTCTTCTGAAACTTCCTTTGCACCTGCTTCTACCATTGTTATAGCATCTTTAGTACCTGCAACACTTAAATGAATGTCACATCTATCTAAAACTTCCTTAGTGGGATTTAAAATATATTCCCCATCTAAGTATCCTACTACAACACCAGCCACTGGCCCATCAAAAGGTATATCTGAAATTGATAAAGCTACTGATGCCCCTAAAGCCGCTATTTCTTCTGGTAAATTTTCTCCATCATATGATAATGTAGTAATTACTATATGAACATCATTAAAAAAACCTTCTGGGAACAATGGTCTCAATGGTCTATCAACAAGTCTAGCTACCAATGTAGCATCAACAGATGGTCTTGCTTCTCTTTTAATAAAACCACCAGGTATTTTCCCTGCTGAATAAAATTTTTCTATATAATCTACCATTAAAGGAAAGAAGTCTATTCCCGGTTTAGGATTTTTACTTCTTGTTGCTGTGACTAATAATACAGTTTCTCCATATTCAAGTATTACAGCTCCTCCAGCTTGTCTAGCTATCTTACCTGTAGAAAGTTTAAGAGTTCTTCCACCAACTTCTAAACTTATTTGTTTTTCTTCAAACATTATTTACCTCCTGTTATTTAAAGAAGGTGTAAGGTTTTGCAAATAATAAGAAATAAAAACTCTAACCAAAGTATTTATTCCTTACTACTTACTCTTACACCCTTTTTTTTCCTCCATAAAGTATATCATTATTCACTTAAAAAATAAAGTATAATTTTCTTTAGCATCCATATTATAAAAAGCAATTTAAAGAATAATATTTTAAAATAATAAGAGGGGAATTCCCCTCTTTTAAAATTATTTTCTAATTCCTAATTTAGCGATTAATGCTCTGTATCCTTCAAGATCTTTACCTTTTAAGTAATCTAATAATCTTCTTCTTCTACCAACCATCTTTAATAATCCTAATCTTGAATGGTAGTCTTTTTTGTGCACTTGCATGTGAGCTGTTAAGTGTTTAATCTTATCAGTTAATAATGCAATTTGTACCTCAGTTGAACCAGTATCTTGTGCGCTTTTTCCAAACTCAGCAACAATTTCGCTTTTTGCTCTTAATGCCATTTTTATTCCTCCTAGTATTTAAAAATATCTAATCCAAGAAAAAAGTCGGCAAAACTAATATCCTAGAATAGATTCAAACAATTGTATCATATATACTCTATTTTGTAAACACCTTTAAACAATTCTAAAGTACAAATTGTTCTATCGCTTCACTTACTCCATCTTCAAGGTTTGACCCTACTACAATATCACCATAAGGAATTAACTCTTTATCTACATTAGCTACCCAAACTCCTACCCCCGCATACTCTATCATACTAAGGTCATTATGTGCATTTCCTATAGCCATTACTTCTACTCTCTTTATTCCCAATTGTTTACATAATCTATCTAAAGTCTTCCCTTTATCTATGCCCTTTGGCATAACTTCCAAGAAAAATGGCTTTGATATTGCTATACTTTTATCCTTTTTTGTCAATTTAAGCTTAGCTTCTACTTCCCTTAAATATTTAGGTTCTTCAAGCATAATACATTTTATGGCTCCACTAGTCATATGACTTTTAAATGACTTTACCCTATTATGGTTCATCTTTGTAATGGTCTTTTCAACTTCTATATATTCACTTGTATCTTCACTAATAATCTCATTGTTATAATAAGTCAAAATTTGAACTTTATGTTCCCTACTAAAATCATATAAATCATGAACTTCTTCCTTTGTTAAACTCTGTTCAAAAATAGCTCTTTCATTTTTACAATTTATTACTTCTCCACCATTATAAGAGATTATATACGAACCGTATTTCCCCAACTCTAATTCTCTAGCATATTCTATCATGGCACCTGTTGGCCTTCCTGATGCTAATACTACATATACTCCCTTTTCTTGAGCCTTTTTTATTGCTTCTTTGTTTTTTTTAGATATATTATGTTCATTATCAAGCAATGTATCATCCATATCCAAAACTATCATCTTAATTTTCTTCACATTACACACCTCTTTATAAAAATTCTCCCTATTTTACCAAGTAATATATAATTAGTAAAGTTTTATATAAGAATAATTCAAACTTTTTTAACGCAACTCATAAAGATTTTGGGAAAAATAAAAAATTCATACAAAATAAAGAAGATTATTCATTAAATTAGCACAATTAATTATAAAAAAGAATTTCAACTATACTTATTTCTTTATTAATTCCTCTCTACTACTTATTAACTATTACATATTAACTATAAGCTACTCACTACTAACTATTATTTACAAGTTATCCAAAAAAAAAAGACTGATATAAACCACCAGTCTTTTTAAAAAATTGTTTTTTACAATTTATTATTAATTTGTTTCTTCTGTAGAAGTTTCCTCTTCTACCTCTACTTTTTCCACTTCTTCTTGTGCAATATGAGCATCATCAATTATTCCTCTTTCTACTTCTCTCTCTCTCAGAGAATTTTTATCAAGTTTTTTGAAAACTATATCATTAAGTTCCTCTCCAGTTATAGTCTCCAATTCTAACAATGCTTCTGCTATTCTATGAAGTGCATCTATATTTTCACCAATTAATTTTTTAGTATCTTCATATGCTTCATCTAATATTTGTCTTATTTCTTCATCAAGTTCTCTACCTGTTTCTTGACTATAAAATGTATGGTTCTTATAATAATCTCCATATCGTGTTGCATCATATAAAATTTTTCCTGTTTTAGCCATACCAAGTTTAGTTACCATATTAATTGCTCTAGAGGTTGCACCTTCTATATCACTACTTGCTCCACTTGAAATATCATCAAACATTACCTCTTCAGCAACACGCCCACCATAAGCTACTCTTATATCTGCAAGTATCTCTTTTTTCATCTTAAGTATCTTTTCTTCAGTAGGTATTTGCATCAAATAACCACCAGCTCCACCTCTAGGAATTATTGTTACTTTATATGCTGGTATTGTATGTTCAACTAAAGCATTTACAAGAGCATGTCCAGCTTCATGATATGCAACTATTTTCTTTTCCTTCTCACTTATTACTTTAGATTTTTTAGCTGGTCCATAAGCCACTTTTTCTGTTGCTTCCTCTATATCCTCCATAGTAATTACTCTTCTACCTGCTCTAGCTGCCATAATAGCTGCTTCATTTAGCATATTAGCGAGATCTGCCCCTACAAATCCAGCAGTTTTTCTTGCTATTCTTTTTAAATCTACATCTTTAGAAAGTTTTTTTCCTCTAACATGTACTTTTAATATTGCTTCTCTACCGATTATATCTGGTGCATCTACTACTACTTGTCTATCAAACCTTCCCGGTCTCATTAACGCTTTATCAAGAATTTCATCTCTATTAGTAGCAGCAATAACAATTATTGTTTCATCATTTCCAAATCCATCCATTTCAACTAATAATTGGTTTAAAGTTTGCTCCCTTTCGTCATTTCCTCCACCTTGACCACTTCCTCTTTTTCTACCAACTGCATCTATTTCATCTATAAAAACTATACATGGTGCAGCTTTTCTAGCTTTTGAGAAAAGGTCTCTAACTCTAGAAGCTCCAACACCAACAAACATCTCAACAAATTCAGAACCTGACATTGAAAAAAATGGTACTCCTGCTTCTCCAGCTACTGCTTTTGCAAGCAAAGTTTTACCTGTTCCCGGTTGACCCTTCAGCAAAACTCCTTTAGGTATACGAGCTCCTATTTCTTGGAACTTTTTAGGTTCTTTTAAAAATTGAACTACTTCTAAAAGTTCTACTTTTGCTTCATCAGCACCTGCCACATCATTAAATGTAACTTTTTCGCCCGTTTCACTTCCCTCTTTGGCTTTAGATTTCCCCATATTAAATATTTGAGGTCCTCCTCCTCCTCCACTACCTTTATTCATACGATTCAACATAAATATCCATACAAATATCAGCAATATCATTGGGAACCAATTAAAAATAGCTTGAACTAAAAATGGTAAACTTTCAGCTTCTAAAGATTTTAAAGTAATATTTTTTTCCTCTACCAAATTCATTATTTTTTCATCTTCAGATATTCTATAAGTAATCATTTTTGTCTTTAAATTTTGGTTTGTTTTTACATTTTTAGCATATAGATATCCTTCCTTTTCTTCTATACGCTCAAAAGAATCTTTATTAATATAATCCAAAAATTCTGTATAAGTTACTTCATCATGACGTTTCGGTGAGCTTCCATTAAATAATTCTGGAAGTGATACAATAAGTACTATTAAAAAAATTAACAATACTATATTTTTAAAGTTAATACTAATTTTAGTATTTTTCTTATTGGGTCTATTTGGTTTTTTCCCATTTGGATTTCCCTTTAAAAGAATTTTTTTAACTTCTTTTTTTACCTTTTCATCTTCTCCATTTTCTTTATCTTTTTCTTTTTCTTTATCTTTTTCTTTATCTTTTATTTCTTCCGATTTTTCTTCCTTTTTCTCTTCTACTCTTCCTTTAGCTCTTTCTTCTACTTTCTCCTCCGGTTTTTCTTCTTGTTCTTCTTCATCTAGCTCTTCGTTTCTTTTATCTTCCATCACGTCGATTTTTTTCTCTTCTTCATCTTGTAAATTTTTATTGTCCATCACTAGACTCGACCTCCTTAACTTTTAGTAATAACACCTTTTTTGTCTCTCTATCCACCCTAAAGAGATTACTCCCTCTCAAGTTTCCTACTAGTAAAATTTCCTCCCCTGTTAATATAAGAGGTATCATCTCCCTTTTATTCTTATCTACTTTACTATCAATAAAGAAGTTTTTCAACTTTTTTTTATTGTTCATTCCAAAGGGAGTAAATTTATCTCCATCTTTTCTAGTACGGATATAGATATTTTTATCTAATTTGTCATAATCAAAATAAAACCCCTGTTTTTTACTAGGTATTTTTTCGAGTAACCTACTCTCAATTACGTAGCCATTATACATCATTTTCCCATTAATTTCTAATGCAATTTTGCCTTTTGCACCAGTTTTTTTATTTTTTTTCTCTACTTTTATATATTTATACCCCTTAATAAAGACATATCCTTTTCCTATATTAATTTCTTTAGGTCCTAAAGAGGTTAATAATTCATCTATATTCTCCAACTTTTCTCGAGAAACTTCTACTTGATACTTCCTAAGAAGCATATTTACTAATTTTTTTCTAAGAAACTTTTCTAAAGTCAAAATCTTTTCAAGGGAAATTTTATCATTTTCCATATAAACTTCTAACTTTTCTTGAAAATATATATTAGTCTCTTTTATCTCTTCAATTAATTCTGTAATTTTATCAGCAAAAGCAGGGTTAAATTCTTTTTCTATATAAGGTATCAAATCTAGTCTTATCTTATTTCTTGTATAATTCTTTTCAAAGTTACTATGATCAATTGTATAGTCATAATTATTTTTATGGAGATATGCTAATATATCTTTTTTCTTTTGGTTCATTATAGGTCTGATTATATTTTCTCTTGTAAGAGGTATGCTATTTAAACCTTCAAGACTTGTACCCCTCATTAACCTAAATAAAAAAGTTTCAATATTATCGTCTAAGTTATGACCTAATGCAATTTTATTGTAACCTTCTTTTTCTAATACTTCTTCAAAAAAATTATAGCGTACTCTTCTACCACTTTCTTCCTCTCCTATGTTATGCTTTTCACTATAAGCTTTTATATCCTCCCTATGCAAATAAAAATCAATAGCTAAATCACTACATAGTTTTTTTGCAAAATTTTCATCTAAAAAAGCATTTTCTCCTCTTAACAAGTGATTAACATGACAGGCTCCTAATTTCAATGAATATTTAGACCTTAATTTTTCTAATATATGCAAAAGAGCCACTGAATCAGGCCCTCCAGATAAAGCAACAAGTATCTTGTCACCCTTTGATATTAATTTATTTTTAACAATAAAACTTTCTACTCCTTCTAACACTTCTACTCCTAACTATATCTTTTCTATATCCACACCAGAATAATAGTATTTCAAAATTTCTTCATATTTTTTACCTTTTTTAGCCATACCATTTGCAGACCATTGAGGCATTCCCAATCCGTGGCCAGAACCATTGCCTTTAAAGTAAAAGCTACTTCCTATATCCTTAACAGAAAACATAGTACTAAATAGTTTATTATACCCTAATATACTACGAAATTCATTTCCTGTTACTTTTTTACTTTTATTACTACCCCTCAGCATAATATACTTTACACGTCCGTCTACACGCTCTACTATTTCTATTTTATTTACTGTGAACCCTATTTTTTTACTCAAATCTTTTTTACTAATGGTAAACTCCCATGTTTGCCTTGGAGATTCATCACCATTTCCTTTATCTACTACACTTCTTATATATGGTAGTGGCGTACCATTTGGCCATACATCTTCATTATTTGCCGTTCTTCCCCCACTGGTAGAATGAAACAAAGCATTAATTGCTTCACCATTATAAACCATAATCAAATTAGCTGTTTCATTTACAAGTTCTGTAATTTTACCATTTTCTCTATCAAAACCAAGATATACTTGAGAATCAACTGTATCTAAAAGATCACAATAATTGTATTTTTTTGATAATAAAGAATGGTACAAATAAGACCTTGCTGCTATTGCTTGAGCTTTAATTGCTTCTGGCTCAAAATTATAGCCTATTTCTGAAGGTACTACACTATAAAGATATTCTTCTGCCTGAACTAAATTAATTGGCATAATTTGAAAATTAATAGACTTTAAAAGGAATTCTCCTCTATATCTAGAGTATCTTTTACCATCTTTACTAAGGGCAAGTAAAGCAAATATGTCTGCTTTTCTAATTTCTATTTTACTGTACTCAGTGTCCTTATAGATAAACTTACTATTTTTATGGGCAATTTTACTCACTTTACCCCTTTGTACTTCTACTTCTTTTCCATCTAATATTAATTTATAACTTCCATTTTCAGATTTTACAAATAACTCTTTCCCTCTAAATCTAGTTACTCCAATTTCTAACACTGGACCGAAGGTATCTAGAGAGTATTCATCTCCAAAAGTAAGTGTACTTAACAATAAAAATATATAAGCAATTAAGCTATTCTTCATTTTAAACTTCCTCCACTGTAGTTTTCTTTCCATATACAAAGAGTACTTTTCTCTCTTTATTATCACCACTTTTAAAATCATATTTAAATATTTCAAACTCACAGTTTTTATATTTTTCCCTCATACTTCTACCAACAACATCCTTTACAAGGTAGTTATAAATATCCTTGTCTGTATTTCTTTCCAACCACTTTGGTGAATGTTTTGGTTTTTCCATATGAAAATAATCAAACTTTAAAACTTCTTTAAAAACTTCTAAATTCGGAAATTTTTTATATGAGTAGAAGTTATATAAATGGTCAAATATTGCAAGTTGTTTATGTCCTATTCCAATATAATTTTCCCTTCTATAGTATAATGCTATATCTTCAAAAAAGTCAAAGGGTCTTTCATAAAAATTAGTAATTATATACTCTAAAGTATTAAAAAATTTCTCTGAATTATAGTAATAGTCTAACATAGTTTCAACATCATGAAGCATTAGTACCTCTTCATAAGAGATAAAATTATTTTCTAAAACTTCATATGGTGGGAAAGATAAGTATTTATATCCATACTTTTCTATTTCAGTAGAGATTTGTGTTCCCTCTAATATCTTTAGAAAACCCATTTGAATCATTTCTGGTTTCAAATTATATACATAATCAAAACTTTTTTTAAAAGTTTCATAATCTTCCTCTGGAAGGCCTACTATCAAATCTAAATGAAGGTGTATGTTATCCTTTATACTAAGTACATTATAAGCAAGTTTTTCCAAATGATTTTTTCTTTTTATAAGTTCCATAGTTAGAGGATTTATAGTCTGTACTCCAATTTCAAATTGAAAATAACCATCAGGTACTTTTTTTAAAAATTCTATAGCTTCTTTATCAAACAAATCTGCTGATATTTCAAAATGGAAAGTTAACCCTTCTCTATAGTTATCGAGTAAAAATTTCCACAATGTCATATATCTTTCTTTTTTTAAATTGTATGTTCTATCAACAAATTTAACTAAATTTACCCCATTATCAATAAAAGTCATCAAGTCCTTTTTTACTTTTTCCATAGAAAAATATCTAACTTTTTTATCAATAGAAGACATACAATAACTGCAAGCAAAAGGACATCCCCTTGAACTTTCATAATAAAGTATCTTGCTCTTTTCCCTTAATTCTTCTATTTCATAGGGAAATGGAATCTTATCGAGGTCACATATAGGCATCCTTTCTCCACTAAAACCTATCTCTTTACCTTCCCGATAATAGATTCCTTTTATATTTTTTTTATCTTTATTAGTAAAAAATTCTAAAGTTGTTTCTTCTCCTTCACCTTTTATAATATAGTCAATCTCTCCATATTTTTTCATACATTCTTCACTATTATAAGATACTTCTGGTCCACCTAATACTATTTTCATATTAGGTGCAACTTTTTTCATTTCTCTTATCAATTTAAAAACATACTCTTTATTCCAAATATAAGTTGAAATAATAAGGTAATCTATTTTTAACCTATATACATCACTAATAATCTCTCCAATAGAGTTATTAATAGTTTTTTCCAAAAGATTAATCTTAATGTCACTATAATATTCTACATATTTTTTTATGTATCTTATTGCCAAATTAGTATGTACATATTTACTATTTATTCCTAAAACTAATATATTATCCATCAATACTCCTTGCTTAAAATCATATTTATACATTATACAAGATTTTTCCAAATTTTAAAAATTAATTCTAATTATAGTGACATACTCCCCCACTAAACCTATGTAAGGGTTTTGAAGGGGCTTCTTGGGATATAGCAACCCAATGGTTACTATAATTATCAAGCTCTACGGGTAAGCCCTACCCTGTTTATATTTAATATTTTATCAACAATTTACCTTCAATTCTTATTGAATTGTTAGTGTTTTTAATTGTATAAGACTTAATATTATTTCTTTTAGACTTGAATTTAGGATATTTACCTCTCTTTTGAAAAAAGTTTTTAAAAGCAGTGTCTAAATTTCTAAGTACACATTGAAGGAAAATACTATCTACTTCTTTAAGCCAAGTTAATTCTTTTTTCAAAGATGTTAATTCTTTGATTTGGTTAACGTAAATAGTTGATTTTTCTTCATTTTTGTATAATTCAATTCTTTGATTAAGAAAATGATTATATGTAAATCTAACCTAACCAAAAGTCTTATGAATCAAAGTTAGTTGTTCTTGATTAGGATATACTCTAAACTTAAAATCTTTATTGATTTTCATAGATTTTTACACATCCTTCATGCTATAATTATACAGTATATTAATTTAGTTATAAAGAAGTTTTTAGTGTGAAAGATAACTAATTTAAAAGCGATAGGTACTCAATCTATAATCTTAAATATCACTTAGTTGTAACAACTAAATATAGGCACAAATGTATTAGCAAAGAAATAGACCATTTAAAGAAAATTTTTAAAAATATAATCGAGGGAAAGAACAAGGTGTAATTGAATTTAATAATCAAAGTAAGATTTTGTTTCTTCCAACCTTCTCTGTCTCTATAATTTTGTCTTAGAAGTTTTAACCCAAACAAAAAACCAACTTCTAGTAAAAGTTGGTTTTAAATATTAATATGGTTTTTGATATATCATCAAGTTTTCATTATTGTATTTTCTATATTCAAACTTATCACTAATTCCATTTAAAGTTTCAGAATGTCCAAGTATAAAGAAACCTCCTGGATTAAGTTGTTCATAAAATTTATCAACTATCTCTCTTTGTACTTCTTTTGGAAAATAGATAAATACGTTTCTACAAAAGATTATATCCATTTTAGGAAGTCTTCTAAATGAATCTTTTAAATTAAACCTTGTAAATTCTACTAATTTTTTAAGTTCCTTACCCATTTCTACAATGCCATCTTCTTTTTTCTCTATATAGAATTTTTTGTACTTAGCTTCTACACCTTTTACATCTTTTATATCATATTCTCCTTGAGAAGCAATATCTAATACTTTTTGATTAAGGTCTGTACCAAGTATTTTTATACTTCTACTTTTCAGTTGTGGCATTGCAGATAGTACCATTGCTATTGTATAAGCCTCTTTTCCCATTGAAGCAGCTGCACTCCAAACATTAATACTTCCTAATTTTTTTTTCTCCATAATTTCAGGAAGTATCATTCCTTCTAAAGCTTTAAATTGTTTATCATGTCTAAAAAATGACGTTTCATTTGTTGTTACTTCATCAAAAAATTTTATTACTTCTGGGTCATTCATAGGTTTATTTTTAATAAGTTCAAAATACTCCTTATATGATTCAAGATTTAGTTCTCTCAATCTTCTTCTTACCCTATTTTGTAGTATAGTTTTTTTATTTATTGTGTAGTTTATCCCACTTCTTTCAAAAATATAAGTACTATACTGATTAAATTCATTATCTGTTAACTCTAATCTTAACACTCCCATATTCACTTCCCTCTCTCCTCTGCGCTTTCAAATGTTCATCGTATGTGGTACTAAAATGATGCTTACCATTTTCTTGTAATACAAAATAAAAATAGTTTGTTTCTATTGGACTATAACTTGCTTTAATTGCTTCTTCACCAGGATTAGCTATAGGTGTTGGTGGTAAACCATTTTTCCTATATGTATTGTATTCTGATTTGATTTGCAAATCCTTGTAAGTTATAAAATCTTTTTCATAGTCAAACAAATAAGCTATAGTAGCACATGATTGTAGTCTCATATTATCTCTTATTCTATTGTGAAAAACAGATGCAACTAATTCCATCTCATCCTTAGCCCCTGCTTCTTTTTCAATTATAGAAGCTAGAATTAATTTATTATAAAAACTATCTTTATCAACAAATTGTTCTGGTGGAAATTTTTCTAAAAATCTATCTAAAAATCTCTTTAAAACACTTTTACCACTTTCATTTTGTCCAAAATAATATGTATCTGGAAAAAAATATCCTTCAAAGTTACCATTAGGTGTAGGATAATAAAAATCCTCTACTTTACTAATAGCATCATATAATTCATCTCTTGAAATTACACTATTCTCCTCTAATCTAATTGCAATCTTATTTAAGGTAAAGCCTTCGGGTATTGTTACCTTTATAAAATCATCCCTACCCTTTTTCAATTGCTCTAGAATTTTTACAATAGTATAATCACCATTAAAAGAGTAATTACCCACTTCTACCTTAAAAGCATTTTTCCCTTTTAATTTCATGTGTACCCTTAAAAATATATTCCTTTCTATTCCTAGTTTGTCAAGGACACCATAAAGTGTCTCTCCCTTTTCCACCCTAAAATCTTTCTTCAGAGTTATTTTATTATTATAAATTTGATTATAATATAAAATCCCTGTACTCCCCAAGAAAATAATTAAAGATAGTAATAAACTTCCTAGTTTCCTTTTCATACTTCTCCTCTTTTATAAAATATACTTCTATATTATAGCACAAGATAATTGTCAGTTGTAGTTATAAAAATATTTTACTATAGATAAAAAATCTTTAATTATACAATTTCTTCAAATTCTGTTTAGACAAAACTTAAAGATTTTTCTCTTTATATCTTCATCAAAAATTTTTATCTATTTTAATAAAGTTTTAAATTCCATAGAGACAATATGCTTTTATTAATGACAATATCTATATTCTATTTATGCTAAATATAATACTAACAAAATTAAATATCAAAATAATTAATTTCCTATTCTATATTCTGTCATTTTAGATACATTTTTTTTAATTTAAACAAAAGAGATTAAAAAAGTTAAAATAGATTAGTAATACTTGGACATTTGTATCTCTAATAGAAACATACTGCAACTATTAGATGTATTTTTATTTCCCATAGATAAATATTGTCCTATAAAGAAACCATAATCAAAAATTACCTTAAATCAAAATTAAGTAATAGCAGGTTTTAAAATTTGGTACCTGTAGTTATTACTTAATAATCTTATTTTTTATATGAGTACTTGATTTTTACTTAATAGGGAAGGGTTTATCCCTCATAAATTCAGTTGTTTTTCCCAAAACCTTACATTACTTCCATACTAAAACAAAAGTAATAATGTCTTTTTTTTAAACTAGTTGTTTGTCTTCAATCTACAATCTTTCTAAAAAAATTTTGTTTTCTTCTGTAAAACTCTTTTTCTCCGAACCTTTACACAACATTTTTATTATGACCCCACTGCAAAATAAAATCTTTTGACTAGTATTCGACACAAGTTATAATCATATTAAATATCTCCCCATTTTACAGTAGAATCTTTATTATTAATTACCTAATTACCTAACTAAATTCTATCTTTATATAATAACTTCATAACTTAATAGATATAAACCTTATAATCCTTTTTATTTACTCTTTATTTCTTTCAAAATATGAAGTATCATTATATTAGAATAATTTTACTCCAACAGTTAACTGTAGTTGACTAAGATTCTCTTTATGTGAACCGATAGTCATTGTGGAATTTTGATAGATTAATTCTGCTAAAAAATTATAGACGTCAAAGCCTATACCCATGGCCCAATAAGTTCCATTTTCTATCTTACTAATTCCATCAAAACCACTTTCTTGATTAACATAGTTGAGGCCAGCTTTACCTACAACATATGGTTTAAAAATCACTGGAAATATATTGAATTTTACAAAACCATAAACAGGCATATTCTTAAATGAACCATCTAAAGGTATTGCTGTATCTTGGAAACTAATACTGTTATTATAGTGTAACCCTGCACCAGCAGTTATATATCCAAGATTTACTCCTAATTCTGCTCCTAAAGTGAGATTCAAAGTATTATTTTTGACTTGGTAGTTATCAAGAGTAGAAGCCATATTTACTCCCGGTCTAATTGCTAAATCTAAAAAATAAGAAGCATAAGTGTTAAATGACAAGATTAACAGTGTTCCTACAGTTAAAATAAGTTTTTTCATATTTTCCCCCTAAAAAAATTGTTATACGTTAAAAATTAGTTTTTTTCTCAAATTAATTATCGAAATATTTTTCAAAAAATAAAGGAAATTTTGTAAAAAAATCGAAATAATTCCTAGAAAGAAGAAAGTGTTTTTTATAGAACAAGAGGTGATCAATAGTGTTCAAAAACAGATATTTATTATATGAAGAATTGTATCTTGAAGAATTGGAGTTTTGTGAAAAAGAGATGGAAGATCATCCCCTAGATATGACTTACGTTTATGAATGGCAAATGATTGCTGAACTTATAAAAGAAGTTCGAATTGCTAAGGAATTTAATTTCTAAATTATAAGTATAAAAGAGCTCATGGCTCTTTTATACATTTTATAGAAAAAAATATTAGTTTTTAAACTCTCTTTCTACAGTTATATTAAATAACAAATTTAGTTTCCCACTTAAATCTTCTGCAACTGCTTCACTAAAATATTCTCTACTTTTTATTGTATATTTACCCTTTATATTAATAATATCAAGTTCCATAAGTTCATCTATACTTTCTTTTATTTTATCGGCTTCTTCATTTGTTCCTTCTGTTAAAAAAATAAGTTTAGTATTTTTATTTACTTCTACTCCATCTACACTTGTACTAACTTCCTCTTTTTCATCAAGTTTTATACTTTCAGGTTTACTACTCAAAACTTTTTCTTCTTTTTCTCTATTTTCATATTTTTTTATAGTTACCCCATTTAAACTTACTGTATTTTCCTCTACTTTTTCTTTTGTTACTTCTATTTTTTCATCATTTATATTAATTTCCGGAATATTTTTCCCAGTAGAGGGTAGATTTTCTTTAATCGTTTCTTTCTTCTCTTCTGCTAAATTTTTCTCATTTTCCTTTTTTTCTTCTAATTTTTTTTCTTCTAATTTTTTCTTCTCTTCAATTCCATATTTTTCATTGTATTTTTTAGAACCTAGAAGCATATAGTCATATTGTCTAAGATTTCTTACTACTGGATTTAGGCCATATTCTCTTTTTATTTCATGTGCAATAATTTGTGCATATTCTTCCGAATACAAATCCTTAGCAAATAACCTATAAAAACCTTGAATAAATTCAATTTTAGTATCTATAATATCTTCTATTTGCTTTTGAACTTTAACTATATCTTTTTTATCTTTACTAGACCTAAATTGTATGCTGTATATATTTTCTTTATTTTTTAAAGGGGAAAATTTTGCTAAAGCGACTTTTTCCTCCTCTTTTTTTTCTTCTTCTATTTTTTTAGTTTCTCCTATATACTCTGTCTTTTTTTCAATATTTTCTTCTTTCACTTCAATATTTTCTTCTTTTACTTCAATTTTTTCTTCTTTTATCAAAGACTCAAACTCATTTTCAATAGCTTTAAAAGCTTCTTCTTTAGTAAATTCTGATTCTACTTCTTTCCTAATAACCTCTCTTAACCCTTCATATTCTTTGTTATCCAGATACGTAAATAATGCTCCTGAAATAATAAGCCCTATTCCTACACCTAATAAAATATAATTCTTCACATTCTCCTCCAATCAAATTGAATTTATTATACATTAATCCAAATTTTTTTTCAATAATTAGTATATTTTATTATATAACATATACTAAAGAAATCTCAAATTTCCTAATTTTTTGAACAAATGTTGCTGACGTGACTTCTTAAACAATCTCTCTTTTAATGGTATTATATTACTATGAATAAAAAATTTGAATTTGAAAAAAAAACATTGTCTCTGCAATTATTTTAGAAAACTATGAAAGATTCTTTGAATCTAAATCACACTTACTTCCTT